>CAZMNB010000005.1:0-34642 GCA_964567545.1 uncultured Bifidobacterium sp.
TCTTCTTCTTAGCTGAATATGTAAATATAATTGCGGTTTCAGCGCTTGCTACAACGCTATTCCTTGGTGGTTATCGCGCTCTTCCAGGTCTTGGCTTTACCGAGAGTTGGCTCGGCGGTTGGTTCACGTTGTTTTGGTTTGCTTTTAAAGTTCTCGGTTTCTTCTTTGTCTTCGTGTGGTTACGTGGAACTCTGCCAAGACTTCGTTACGACCAATTCATGAAATTTGGTTGGAAAGTTTTGATTCCAGTTTCACTAGCCTGGATTCTTGTGGTTGCAACTTTGCGCACGCTCTCACTTGAAGGCGCACCACAATCAGTCGTCGTTGGATTTACTGGCGGAATCGTATTGATAGTACTTGCTGTTTCATCGCTATTTGATCGAGCCCGCAATAAGAATGAGATTGCAGCTAAAGATATTGGCGAAGTGACGAAACCTTCATTCCCAGTACCTGCGCTTCCTGCAACAAAAGCGCGATTGGAAGATCATGTCTGAGCTATACAACATTGAACCTTTTAAGAACGATGCGATTGAAAAAGCGGCTGCGGAATCTGCACCAGTGGTTGATAATGGTCCAAGCACTTTCTTAACCCAGCTTCTTGGTTTCTGGGTCACGTTCAGAACCATGTTTAAGAAGCCAAATACTGTGCAATATCCAGAGGTTAAAGAACCAACGGCTCCGCGCTTTCATGGCCGCCATCAACTTAATCGCCACCCAGATGGCTTAGAAAAATGTATTGGTTGCGAACTTTGTGCCTGGGCTTGTCCAGCAGATGCAATTTATGTTGAAGGCGATAGCAATACCGAAGAAGCTCGATTCTCACCAGGTGAGCGTTACGGCAAGGTTTACCAAATAAATTATCTCCGTTGCATTTTTTGCGGTTTATGCATTGAAGCATGCCCAACCAGAGCGTTAACCATGACTAACGAATATGAATTAGCAGATGACACTCGTGAGAAGTTGATTTATGAAAAACAAGATTTGTTAGCGCCAATTCATCAAGGAATGATTATGCCGCCACATCCAATGGCACCAGGTGCTGACGATGGTAGTTACTATCGTGGTGAAGTTAAAGGCGGTCAATCATGATTCGGCTTTCCCTTGAAATTGGTCAAACTCAAAAACCAGAAGCAATTTTGTTTTACATTTTAGCTCCGCTCGCGGTTTTAGCTGCACTCGGAATGTTGGTGGTCCGAAAAGCCGTTCACTCAGCGCTTCTACTTGCGTGGGTAATGATTACATTAGCAATTTTCTACATTGCACTTGATGCAGCATTTTTAGGAATTGTACAAATTGTGGTTTACACCGGTGCGGTAATGATGCTTTTCTTATTTATTTTGATGTTAGTTGGCGTTGATGCTTCAGATTCACTTATTGAAAACATTAAGGGCCATAGAGCTATTGCAATTTTGGCAGCCCTAGGTTTTGGCGGATTATTAATTTCGTTGATTGGTCGCGCCACTTTGAATCACGTATCTGTGGGATTAGCGATGGCAAACGAGCCTGGAAACGTGCAAGGTTTAGCTTCGCTGATCTTCACTCAATATGTCTGGCCATTTGAAGTTGTTTCAGCACTTCTAATTACTGCAGCGCTTGGCGCTATGGTTTTAGGGCATAGCCAGAAGAGCGCCGGGGCTCGACTCAGCCAGCGTGCACTTTCAAGCGCTCGGTTCCGCGGCGAATCATTAGCAAATGCAGCTGGACTTCCTGGCTCTGGAGTTTTCGCTCGCCATAACGCAGTCGATGTTCCAGCGCTATTGCCTGATGGCACGCCAGCTAGGCAATCTATTTCCGGTCTTTTAACGGCACGGGGCGATATGCAAGACCCTTCACAATACGCACTTGGTTCGTTGCCTAAAGTTGATGATGAAAACGGTGATAAGTAATGAACTCCGCTAATTATTTATACCTATCGGCAATGTTATTCACCATCGGTGCAGTAGGTGTCGTTATTCGCCGAAACGCGATAGTAGTTTTCATGTGCATTGAGTTGATGTTAAACGCTGCAAACTTAGCATTTGTAACTTTTGCACGTATTAATGGAACTCTCGACGGCCAAATCATTGCATTCTTCACCATGGTGGTCGCTGCTTGCGAAGTTGTAGTCGGTCTAGCAATCATCGTGACCATATTCCGATCGCGTCGATCAACTTCGGTGGACGATGCAAGTTTGTTGAAGCGGTGATTAAATGACATCAAATAATTTGGTTTACTTGATTGCACTTCCATTATTTAGTTCTGGCTTTTTAATGATGCTCGGTCGCCGAGCCGATAAGTGGGGCCATATTTTTGCAACTCTAGTTTCAGCTTCAGCTTTTGGAATTGGTGCATACGAATTCGTGCAAATGCTGGCTCGACCAGCAGAGTCTCGTGCCGTCACTCAGAAACTCTTCGCTTGGATCTCAGTAGGAACTTTTCAAGTTGATGCTTCACTTTTACTTGATCAACTTTCGATTTCATTTGTACTTCTTATTACCGGCGTGGGCACTCTGATACATATCTATTCGATTGCATACATGTCGCATGACTTAGATCGCCGTCGTTTTTTTGCATTTTTGAATTTCTTCATCGCTGCGATGTTGCTATTAGTGCTCGGTGATTCATACTTAAATCTATATGTGGGCTGGGAGGGTGTGGGCCTTGCTTCATACCTACTTATTGGCTTTTGGAACCAAAAGCCGGAATACGCTACCGCCGCTAAGAAAGCGTTCGTCGCTAACCGGGTAGGCGATGTTGGCCTCTCACTTGCGATCATGATTGCATTTGCAACATTCGGCACGGTTTCTTTTTCTGGCGTTCAAGAAAAAGTTTCTGGCGCTTCGACTGCAGCGCTTACTGGAATTGGTCTGATGTTATTACTCGCTGCTACCGGTAAATCTGCACAATTCCCACTGCAATCTTGGCTCGGCGATGCGATGGCTGGTCCTACGCCAGTATCAGCTTTGATTCACGCCGCGACGATGGTAACTGCTGGTGTTTACTTAATAGCTCGCTCTAACTTCATTTTCGATAACGCACCAACAGCGCAACTTTGTGTTGTAATTATTGGAGCAATCACTTTGATGTTTGGTGCGTTAATCGGTACTGCAAAAGATGACATTAAGAAAGCACTTGCTGCCTCAACAATGTCGCAAATCGGTTACATGATTCTTGCAACTGGCCTCGGACCTGTTGGATATGCATTTGCAATCATGCACCTCTTAACCCATGGGTTCTTTAAAGCCGGCATGTTCTTAGGCGCGGGTTCGGTAATGCATGGCATGGATGACGAAGTGAACATGCGTAAATACGGTGGTCTTGGAAAGTTCATGCCAATTACCGCAATAACTTTTGGACTTGGCTATTTAGCGATTATCGGAGTTCCACCTTTTGCTGGCTTTTATTCTAAAGACAAAATTATCGAAACCGCATTTAACTCTGAAGGAATTAAGGGTTTACTAGTTGGTGGCGCAGCGCTACTTGGAGCTCTCGTTACCGCTTTCTATATGACCCGAGTAATTATTCTTACTTTCACTGGTACAAAACGTTGGGATGAAAAAGCACATCCACATGAATCACCGTTCTTAATGTGGGGACCAATGGCAGTTTTGGCACTTGGATCAATTGGCTCCGGCTTCATACTTTCTAGTGGAAATCGCTTTGTTTCTTGGCTTGCACCTGTTGTTAATAGTCATGAAGCAGATCACGCCGAACATGTCGAACGATTTCAACCAGTGGTAGTAACCTCAATGGCGTTGGCCGCCGTATTAATTGGAGTCGCGATTGCAATCGCTAAATATCGTGCGGAGGTGCCAAGTGTTGCACCATCCAATGTCAGTTTCTTTACAAAGATTGCTCGTCGAGATTTATTGCAAGATGATTTTAATGAAACCGTATTAATGCGCCCGGGACAAGCGCTAACTAAATTCTTAGTTGCAACCGATGATAAAGCTATTGATGGTGCGGTTAGAACGGTCGGCGCAGCAGTTGTTGGAAGTTCTAAAGGAATTCGTAAGACCCAAACCGGTTTTGTACGTAGCTATGCGCTATTGATTCTGATTGGTGCGTTCGCGCTACTGGCAACCATCTGGGTGGTAACGCTATGAACTATTTAACTTCGCTTGGTGCGCTCCCACTTTTAGGCGGGTTATTAATAGCTACTTTGCCAAAGAGTCGAGTTAATACGGCTAAATGGATTGCACTGCTAACTTCAATTGCAGTAGCACTCCTTGGATTATTTATTGCAGTACGTTTTGAGATTGATCGCCCTGGATTCCAATTTGTAGAGAATTATTCTTGGATTCCATCTTTTGGAATAAATTACAGCTTAGGCATTGATGGCATAGCGCTAGTTTTGATTTTAATGTCGGTAATTTTGGTCCCAATCGTGATTGTCGCAGGCTGGCATGAGTCTGAAGGCGGCAAGTGGGGCAGTAAGAGTTTCTACGTTTTGATTCTGATTCTAGAAACCATGATGATCGGCGTTTTTGCGGCCACTGATGTATTCCTCTTCTATGTCTTCTTTGAAGCAATGTTGATTCCGGTTTATTTCTTAATTGGCGGATACGGTGTCGGAGAACGCGCGGCGGCCGCTGTTAAATTCTTGCTTTACAGCTTATTTGGCGGGCTTTTAATGCTTGCTGCGATTATTGGAATATATGTGATTTCTGGCCATCAGGGTGGACACACGTTCGATATTGAAAAACTCTCGCAATTAACAATCGATTCCAGAACTCAGAATTTCTTATTCTTAGGATTTTTTATCGCGTTCGCAATCAAAGCCCCACTCTGGCCCCTGCACACTTGGTTGCCAGATGCTGCTAAGTCTGCCACGCCAGGCACATCGGTTCTGTTGTTAGGCGTACTCGATAAAGTTGGTACTTTTGGAATGATTCGTTACTGCATCAAACTCTTCCCGGAAGCTTCAAAAACTTTCACACCAATGATCATCGTCTTGGCACTAATCTCAATTCTTTACGGCGCTTTCTTAGCAATTGGACAGAAAGATATTAAAGGTTTGATTGCATTTACATCAATCTCGCACTTTGGATTTATTACAATGGGAATTTTTGCAATGACTACCCAAGGCCACTCAGGTGCCACGCTTTATATGGTTAACCATGGTTTCTCTACGGCGGCACTTTTCTTAGTTGCTGGTTGGTTATCTAAACGTCGTGGCTCTTCGACAATCGCAGATTTCGGTGGCCTACAACGAGTTACCCCGGTCCTAGCTTGGACATTCTTTATTGCTGGACTTTCAAGCTTGGCCTTACCTGGATTATCTAGTTTTGTAAGCGAGTTTTTAGTACTAGTTGGAACATTTACTCGTTATCCGGTAGCCGCAATAATCGGAACACTTGGAATTGTGCTTGCTGCGCTTTACATTCTAATTCCAGTTCAAAAAGCGCTTCATGGCCCAACAACGCCAGGCAATGAAAATCTTTCAGATATTACTCGGCGTGAACGAATTGCGATTGCGCCAGTAATTGCCATAATTATTTTCTTAGGTTTTTATCCAAAACCTTTACTAGATGTAATTAATCCAGCCTCAATAGCAACATTGACAGCTGCCGGTTTTAGCGATCCAGCTCCTACAATGGGAGGGAAATAGCAATGTCTGATACTCCGATTTTGCAGTATTCATTCCTGGCGCCAATTTTGATCGTTCTCGGAGGCGCAGTTATTGGAGTTTTAATAGAGGCTTTTATCGCGGCTAAACGAAGAGCAGTACTTCAACTTTCAATAACGCTTGTAACGCTTTTCTTTTCGTTTATTTCCTTGCTTCGGATACGGAATTTAACTGCCACTAAAGCAGCAATGAGTTCAGTGATGATTGATGGCCCAACGATTTTCATGCAGGGCAGCATTCTTTTAATTGCATTCTTTGCCGTAATGATCATTGGCGATGTTGATAATTTCACCGCACAAGCTTCTGCAGTACCTGGATCTGATGAAGAGAAGAGCGCTGTACAAGCTGGACGCCAACAGACCGAGGTATTCCCACTAACTTTATTCGCAGTTGCTGGAATGTTGCTCTTTCCAGCGGCTAATGACCTAATAACACTTTTCGTTGCGCTTGAAGTTTTATCTTTGCCGTTATATCTAATGTCCGGACTTTCTCGTCGCCGAAGACTTTTTTCACAAGAAGCGGCCCTTAAGTATTTCTTACTTGGAGCTTATGCATCAGCATTCTTCTTATTCGGCGCAGCTTTCTTATATGGATTCTCATACTCAGTTACATTGTCTGGAATACACGCAGCGGTAATCGGCGGTACCGCGAATAACATCTTCCTGCTAATTGGAATGCTCTTTCTATCTCTTGGTCTGCTTTTCAAAGTTGGCGCGGTGCCATTCCATGCTTGGACACCAGATGTTTACCAAGGCGCACCAACCCCAATTACTGGTTTCATGGCAGCTGCCACAAAAATTGCAGCTTTTGGCGCAATGCTCCGTATTTATTATGTAACTTTTGCGGAAGCTAACTGGAATTGGCGCCCAATCCTCACCGTAATTGCAATTTTAACAATGCTTGTTGGATCAATAGTTGCAATAACCCAGCGAGATATTAAACGAATGTTGGCTTATTCTTCAATTGCGCACGCCGGATTCCTTTTAACTGGTGTGATTGCGCTAAATAAAGCTGGACTTGCCGCAACACTTTTCTATCTAATTGCCTATGGCTTCACCACCATCGGAGCATTCGGTGTAATCACATTAGTGCGGGACTCATCTGGTGAAATTACTGATCTAAATCGTTGGGCAGGACTTGGTCGACGTTCACCCAAAACTGCGGCGCTCTTCTCATTTTTCTTATTAGCATTTGCCGGAATTCCATTGACCAGTGGATTTATTGGAAAATTCTCAATCTTCACGGCCGCTTATGAATCTGGAAATATTGCGGTGGTAGTTGTTGGTGTACTTTCTAGTGCGATTGCCGCGTTCTTCTATATCCGAGTTATTGTGATGATGTACTTTGCAGAATCGCAAGATGATTCACTTACTGTAGTAATTCCATCACCACTTACCTCAATTTCAATTTGGGTATCTGGCGCTGTTACTTTAATACTTGGAGTTTATCCAGCTCCAGTTCTAAATACCATTAATACTCTCGCTACTTTTATTCGTTAAAGAAAAAATTTAGATGTCTCAAGCGGGCGCAATCGGAATTCCAAATCTTGATCCTGCTTTCGAAGCCGAATTACTTAATCAATTACATGAAGTAGAAGAATTACTTAGATTGCGCATTCAAGGTGAATACCCATTAGTCATTGAAACCTCACGTCACTTAGTTGAAGCCGGTGGCAAAAGACTTCGCCCGCTACTCGCATTAATCACAGGCCACTTAGGTAAAATGAATGGCGATGTAATCAAAGCTGCGACTGCTTGCGAACTTACACATCTTGGAACTTTGTATCATGACGATGTAATGGATGAAGCACCATTGCGTAGGGGAGTTGAAAGCGCTAATAATCGCTGGGGTAATAGTGTTGCGATTCTTACCGGTGACTATCTCTTTGCTAAAACCTCTAATTTACTCTCTGAAGTTGGGCCCGAAGCGGTTAAATTACAAGCCGTTACTTTCGAACGCCTGGTAATTGGGCAGATTTTAGAAACGCAAGGTCCAAAAGACGGTGAAGATCCCTTAACGCATTATCTCCGCGTAGTCGCAGATAAAACTGGATCGCTAATCTCGGCCAGCGCACGCTTTGGTGCAATGCTCTCCGGTGCATCAAAAGAAGCGATGGAAATTGTTACTGAATTTGGCGAGAAAATTGGCGTAGCTTTTCAACTAGCAGACGATGTTATAGATATTGCAAGCGATTCACATCAATCTGGAAAAACTCCTGGAACTGATCTAAAAGAGGGTGTGCCAACTCTGGTCACAATTCGAGTGATGAAATCGACCGATCCAAAAGACGCTGAGCTAAAAGCCCTGCTAGAAAAACCAATTCATGACGATAAGACGGTGGCTGACGTGATTTTAAAGTTGCGAGGTCATTCCGCATTAGCGGAATCAAAAACACAATTACTTGAAGTAGCAAATAGCGCTAAGAAATTATTGAGCGGCTTACCAGAAAGTCTGGCACGGACTGCTTTGGAAAATCTATGCTCCGCTATTGTCGATCGATCGGTTTGATTTAACTAAATCAGTTCCAAGAAAAATCAATGCAAGCCAGATAAATACGAATCCAAATAATTTAGTTGCAACCATATCTTCGTGATTTACCAAAATTCCAATAAAAAACATGATTGTTGGTGTTATATATTGGAGCAAGCCAACAGTTGTCAGTGGCAGTCTGAGCGTTGCACCATTGAACATTAATAGCGGTGCAATCGTGGCAAAGCCAGCTCCAATTAAAAGTAATGTATTAGGGATACTATGCCCAAATTGCGCAGTACCTTTTGATTCCAAGTAAAACAAATAGCCAACATTTGGAATCAACGCAAAGAGCGTTTCTACTGAAAGTGCTTCAAGCGCCCCTGCATTTAAGGTCTTTTTAAGCAGACTATACGAACCCCAAGTAACGGCCAGCGATACTGCAATCCAAGGGAAAGAGCCATAACCAATTGTCAGAATTGCAACACCAACCGCTGCTAATCCAACCGCTACTTTCTGCGCTTTCCTTAGTTTTTCATGTAGAAAAGTAACGCCGAATGCCACAGTAATTAGCGGAGTCATGTAATAACCAAGTGCCGATTCAACTACTCGATCGACTGATACTGACCAGATATATACAAACCAATTTATTGTCAGAAACCCGGAAGTTGCCAATAAAATTGCGGCACTTCGTCTATTTTTTAAAAGCGCAAAGCCATTTCCAAGCTGCCTTCGAAACTTAAGCGCTGAAACGCAGATGATCAGCGACCAAATACCCCGATTGGCCAAAATCTCACTAGGCGAGGCATCGCTAAGTGCCTTCCAATAAAATGGCAACATTCCCCAAAGAAGGTATGCGCCTAGCCCAAGCAATAAACCTGCTTTGTTTCGCGTCAATTGAGTTATCTGAAATTCTGAAATTGCACAGCGAAATCTAGTGGGGCGTTCTTAATCATGGCGATAGCTTCCTGTAAATCATCTTTACTTTTACTAGACACTCTTAACTCATCTCCTTGGATTTGAGTCTTTAAATTCTTTGAACCTTCATCTTTGAGTAATTTCACTATCTTCTTAGCATTTTCTTGAGATATTCCTTCTTTAATAGTCGAAAAAATCCGATAAACCTTGCCACTAAGCATTGGCTCGGCAGTATCTAAATACTTGAGCGAAACAGTTCGTTTCACCATCTTCTCCTTCAATACATCTAGCGCAGCCTTAGCTCGTTCTTCAGTTTCAGACTCCACCAATATTTTTTCGCCAGACATTTCAATTTTGGTGCCAGTATTTTTAAAATCAAATCGAGTTGCGATTTCACGCGATGCTTGATTCAAAGCATTATCTAGCTCCATGCGATCGACTTTTGAAACTACATCAAAACTAGAATCGGCCATCTTTATGCTCCCACTTATATGTTTTCAGATTTCTATACTTACCAAGCCCCTACGGTATAACCTTTCGCGGTGAACGAGAAATTTGACGTTGTAGTCATTGGTGGTGGCCATAATGGTCTTGTTGCTGCCTGTTATTTAGCCTTGGCAAATAAAAAAACCTTGATTCTGGAAGCGAAATCGGAATTAGGTGGCGCTTCAACTAGCGTGCGAGCATTTGCAGATTTTGATGCCAACCTTTCAAGATATGCATATCTTATTTCTTTAATACCAGATAAAATTCTAAAAGACCTTGCAATTGATTTCGAAACCATTAGTCGTAAAGTTTCCTCATTCACACCGACAATTCGACACAATAGAGATATTGGATTGCTCGTAAACAGAGCGTTAGATAACGAAAGTAAAGATTCATTTTTTGAGTTAACTGGAAGTAATACTGAATTTGAGAAATGGGATCAGTTCTATTCTGATTTATTAAAACTTGCGCAAGTAATTGCACCAACAATGCTCTCACCACTTTTAACCAGAGCGGAGATGCAGCAATTAATGGTAGATAACGGGCTGGCTGCGACTTGGGATGCATTTATTGAGCGGCCACTTGGCGAAGTTATAAGAAGTCAATTTAGCGATGACCTAGTTAAAGGCGTGGTCTTAACTGATGCGCTGATCGGAACTTTTACGCCCGCTGATAATTTAATGGCAAATATTTGTTTTCTTTATCATTTAATTGGTAACGGCAGTGGTGAATGGAAAGTGCCTCGCGGTGGCATGGGTGCATTTGTAAAGAAATTAACTGATCGGGCCCTGGAATTAGGTGTTGAAATCCGAACTGATTCTAAAGTAACAAATATTGGCAACGACGGTTCACTAAAGACTATAGAAGTAAATAACAAAGAAATAGTTGCTACAGAATTTATAGCAGCAAACTGCGCTCCTCAAATCTTGGCAGAGATTCGTGGAGTTACGTCTCCGAAATACACTAAAGGTTCACAATTGAAGATAAATATGTTGCTCCAGAAATTGCCAAGATTAAAGAGTGGTACCGACCCAAATTCAGCATTTGCTGGAACTTTTCACATTGATGAAAGCTATTCTCAACTTGAAATGGCCTACCAAGAAGCGGCGGCTGGA
The DNA here is from genome assembly GCA_964567545.1 of uncultured Bifidobacterium sp. GTDB lineage: Bacteria > Actinomycetota > Actinomycetes > Nanopelagicales > Nanopelagicaceae > UBA7398. The sequence continues at coordinate 10,597 of CAZMNB010000005.1, forward strand.
AAAATTCCGAGTGTTATTCCAGCCGAGATGTATTGCCACACCCTCACCGATAGCAGCATTCTTAGCGATGAATTAAATAGAGCGGGGTATCAAACACTCACGCTTTTTGCAATGCATACGCCAGCATCACTATTTGATATCGATAATGATGGCGTTAAGGCAACGATGTTGAAGAAAATATTTAATCAACTTAATCAATATTTACTTGATCCCATTGAAGATTGTTTAGCGGTTAGTACCAATGGTGAATTATGCCTAGAAGTTAAATCACCGCTAGATTTAGAAGAAGAAGTTTCATTACCGGGCGGCAATATCTTTCATTTGGATTTGCAATTTCCATTTAGCGATTCCACAGAAATTACTCGAGATAATCGTTGGGGTGTAGAGACTGATGATAAACAAATATTTATTTGTGGAGCTGGCGCAGTTCGTGGTGGCGGCGTAAGTGGCATCGGTGGTCACAACGCCGCAATGGCAATTCTTGGTGCATGATTGGTAACTAAGAACTTTTTTGCCAAAGAGTGGCCCTACCTTTAGACTTCAGCGCTCAATCAATTCATGGCGGGTTGCCCGAGCGGCCAATGGGAGGGGACTGTAAATCCCCCGGCGATGCCTTCGAAGGTTCAAATCCTTCACCCGCCACCAGTAAATTCAGTTATAGGATTATGGAAATGAATGGTTTTAGTGAACGCATTGAAAAAATACGTGGGTTAATTATTGAACGCGGGCTAGATGGCGTTGTTTTACGTCGAAATCCAAACCTAGCCTGGGCAATCGCGGGCAGATCTCATGTTCCAACCACAATCGATGCCGCTTGTTTTGATTTAATAATACGTAAAGAATCTGTAGTTGCAGTCACAAATGTGGTCGAAGCGCCGCGGCTAATTGCAGAAGAATTTCCAATTGGTATAGATGTAAAAATAATTAATTGGTGGGAAGGTCGCGATTCGCAACTACCAACTGGTCCTAGATATGGTTGTGATCAATTTGGTTTTGATCGAATTGATTTAAGTACCGAAATAGAAATTATTAGAGGGTCACTTATTGAAGAAGATGTGATTCGTTATCGAGAAGTCTGCAGAGACGCTGCAATAGCCTTAGGTAGTGCAATCAAAGAAGTTGCATCTAATGATCGTGAGATTGACGTTGCTGGCAAGATTTCAAAAGCGTTATGGGAATCCGATTTAGAAATTGCTTTCTTAGGAGTTGCTGGAGCTTCGCGTGTTAATAAATATAGACACCCACTTCCGACAACTGCGCTAGTTGGTTCGCGCGTCATATCTTCGATTTGTGCTAAAAGAAAAGGATTAATTGCATCGGTCACCAGAATTGCGACATTTGGCGCGGAATCCGATGCAAAATTTTCTGAGTACCTGGGATTATTAAATGTGGAATCTTCACTTTTTGATGCCACGATTGTTGGTAGCGCTTTTAGTGAACCAATCAACGCCGCCATTTTGGCGTACTCCCAAAATGGTTTTGCTGGCGATGAATGGAAGCAGCACCATCAAGGAGGACCAACGGGGTTCTTGCCTCGAGATTGGGCGGCAACAACTTCTAGTAATCGTTTAATTGGTACAAATCAACCAATTGCATGGAACCCGACCGGGAAAGGCTTCAAAGTCGAGGATACTATTTTGGCAACAAACCGAGGTATTGAAATATTAAGCGTAGATCCAAATTGGCCCGAGTTAACCGTTTCGGGTCGACGTCGCCCTGATTTGCTGCGTCGGTGACGATTCGAACGGATTGTTCAGGCGAAAACTAAATGCAGAAAGTTAGAAACTTCGCTTGATTGATTGACGGCAAGGTTCCGAAGTAGCAGACTCTCCCAAGAGGTCTTACCACTGGGGGGTTGCGTGAGCACTGTTGCTCTTGTCGCGCTAGCGCGACCTACATTTGATTTGGCTGTAGCACAGGCAAATTTTGATAGTGCACGCAAATTACTCATTGAACTTGGGGCAGAAGTGGTCGGACCAGCAAACCTGATAATGACTCCTGAAGATGTGGCTGCCGTGAAAATGCCACCAGCAGATCTTCACATACTTCTCATGGCTACCTTCTCGGATGCCTCGCCTGCGGTTGAATTACTAGCAAAAGTTCGTGGACCAGTTCTTGGTTGGTCAATGCGTGAGCCTGGTGCGGTTGGTGAACGATTGAAATTGAATTCAATGTGCGGAGTGAATCTTGCAGCTCACGCGCTAATGAACGAGGGCCAATCGATTAGACACATCCATGGTGATGTTGATGAACCAGCAGTTAAAAAAGCAGTTTCAGAGGCGCTAATTGGAAATTTACCAAGTGCAGATACACCGAGATTAGTTTCAGGTGAATTGGCAACAACTGCTCAAGCGGAGATTGCGCTCGCTTGGTTGAAAGGAAAAAGAATTGGTGCAGTTGGTGAAGCACCAACAGGATTTACACCATGTCTTTATAACGTTGAGCAGATTAAATCTATATTTGGTATAGATGTTCACAAGATAACTATTGAAGATGCCTTTGCAAAAATTTCAGAAGTTGAAGATGATGCGCGTGAACTTGCTTACGCAAGTGCGTTATCAGCCCAACCATCCCTTAGCTCCGTAAATGTAAAAGAAGCTAAAAAAGTCTATGGAGTTGAAGTTGCTCTTGATTCTTGGCGAAAAGATGAACTTCTGGATGCCATTGCCATCCGATGTTGGCCGGAATTTCCGACGGAAATGGGTGCATGTATTTGCTCATCTCTGGGTCGTTTAGCAGATCGTGGCACAGTTACAACCTGCGAGCGAGATGTTTTAGGAGCAGTCACAATGTTGGTTTGTGAATCACTCGGTTCTGACGAAAACTATTTAGTCGACATTGTAGATCTTGATGCTTCAAAAAATTTACTGCGACTTTGGCATTGTGGTTCTGCTGCTACAAAATTGGCAGAAAGTCCTAAAAATGCAACACAAACAACGCACTGCAATCGCAAGTTAGGCGTTGCAGGTAATTTTCCGCTCAAAGCCGGACCAGTAACGATGTTCCGGATTGATCGGGATGTAGATCCGAGCAACTGCACGGGTTTACGAATGGTTGTGAGTCGAGGGGAATCCATCTCTGCTCCCAATCGCTTCCAAGGTAATACTGCAACGGTAATCACCAACCCTGATGCCGCTGCTTTAGTAAATGGAATAGTCACTGGCGGATACCCACATCACTTGGTCATTTCATGGATCGATGTGAGACCAGGAATTCGACAACTGGCAAAGATGTTAGGGATCCCCCTCACAGAATGGTAAACAACAACATACCCTCGAAAGCAAGGATAAAAATGAAAACAATCGGAATACGTTCCTTCAACGCTCGTCGTGTCGGTGTTGCTGCAACAATTCTTTTTGCACTTGTTGCAACCTCATTGCCATCTGCACTAGCAGCTGGAGAAGTTTTTGGAAAAACATGCACCACTGAGGGCGTAAGCACTGGTACAAAAACAACATCGCTTGTTTGCGCAGCAGGTTCGAACGGAAAACTCTCATGGCAACGCGTTCGCTTAGGTCAAACTTATGGCGTTCCAGTTGCAGCGCTTACACCACCAAAAGGCTCTATTGAATTCTGGCATTATCGCCCAGAAGATAAGGCTTACTTTGAGACAATTATTGCAAACTATCAAGCAAAGTATCCTGGTACCACAATTACTCAAGTAGTTAAAACCACTACTGATTACAATGCAACCGCACGCGTACAAATCCTCGCAAATCCAAAGGCAGCGCTTTTTGCTTCTGCTCGCGGATCGATTTTTAATGATTTTGTACTTAGTGGTCTAACTCTCGACTTGACATCCCAACGTTTCGTAAAATCTAACATTGTTGCGAAGGGTCTAACTGCGGGCACTGTTGAAGGAAAAGTTTTAGGAATTCCTTACCACTATCTCTTCAATAACCCGGTGTACAACACTGAAATTTGGGAAAAAGAGAAGTGGACAACTCCCAAAAACCTTACTGGCTGGGTTGCCTGGTGTAAGGATGCAAAAGCAAAAGGTTATGTACCTCTTGCCTGGCCTGGAGCTACTCGCGGACAAGCTGCACAGATTTCAAATTCTGCACTTATGAATTCTGCTGCAAGTTATACCGAATTAGCCAAAAATCTTGCGGATCTAAACTCTGGAAAGATTGATTTAACATCAACATGGTTCAAAGGTGTAGCTGATATTTATGTCAAACTACGAAATGCAGGTTGCTTTCCAGATAACCCAACTGGAGTAACCGAAGCTGCAGCTTATAATCTATTTGCAACCGGTAAATCACCAATTCTTCCAATCGGAACTTTTGCTATGGGTTCAATCAAAAATTTGAATCCAGCCCTTTCCGGTAAAATGCAATTGATGAGCATGATTCTTACAGATGGAAAAGTTGTTGCTGAAGGAATTATGAATAATACTTTCAATCTCAGCGTAAATGCTAAGGCAACTTCAAGAGATCAGAAGATTGCTCTTTCCTTCTTGTCATATCTTGCAACAGGTCCAGTTGCCGCAATTTATGGAAACTCGACCACACAACATGTCAATGTTCTAGATGTTGAATATACAAACGTTGACTTGATCAATACTTCATCATTTCAGGCTAAAAACACCATGCTTGCGCCACGATTCTTACTTCTCAATACTGCAGTTTCTGATTTAACTCAGGACGCACTTATTCAAATCGTGGGTGGTAAGAGTCCGGATGATGTATTGCCTGACTTCTCCAAACAGATAAAACAAAAACTGGCTGGCTGATTAGCTCGTCGGTAGCTTCGAAAACCGCTCTCACATATCGTGGGAGCGGTTTTCGAGGTACAAAGAAACCGCGAAAGAATGAGACGGCAACTTATTATTTGATGAGTGCACCGGCACTATTATTATTTTTAGCGTTCTACTTATATCCAGCACTTCAAAATTTACAATTTGCTACTCGTAGGTGGGATGGAATTTCTAAGCCAGAAGTGGTGGGTTTTAGAAACTTCACAAACCTGCTTACGAATGATGATCTTTTTTATAAGACACTTGGTAACAATCTTGAGTTCACATTTTTAGTGGTCTTATTTCAAACAGGCTTTGCCTTACTTTTTGCAATCTACCTTTTAAAAAATACTCGAGTTAACATTGCCCTCAGAACTTTGTATTTCTTTCCAACGATTCTCTCTTCAGTTTCCGTCGGAATGATTTGGCTATTTCTTTATGATCCCAATTTCGGCGCTATTAATCTCTTTTTTAATAAGATAGGTTTAAAAGTCTTTGCCCTCAACTGGCTTGGTAGCGAAAGTAGCGCGCTCTATGCCATTGCTTTTACGCAAGTTTGGTTTCATACCGGCCAGATGATGGTTGTATATATTGCAGGTTTGCAGCAAATTCCAAAAGAACTTTATGAAGCCGCAGATGTTGATGGCGCCTCTCGTTGGAAGCAATTTACAAGCGTCACATGGCCGATGGCAATGCCTACCACAATTGTGGTTATGGCTTACATAACAATTCAATCTTTTCGAGCTTTTGATCTGATAATGGTTATGACAAATTCAACAGCTGGTCCAAATAATGCAACTAGCATTTTTAGCACTTTGGTTTATTTCACTTTATTTAACGAGTTAAGACTTGGGTATGCCGCGGCACAGACTATTTTCATGGTTCTAACTATGGTTCTCTTAACCTGGATACAACGTCGTGCCTTTGGAAAAAGATATGAAAAGTAAGGGTCGGAGATGATGTTTAAAATCTCGAGGGTTTTTGCATTATCTACTTTTACACTATTAATTTTAGTTCCTTCCTTAATTGTAGTTATGGGATCTTTTAAAACAGATGCCGAGGTTTATAACAAGCCACTATCCCTACCAGAAAATTGGAGCCTGGGTAATTATCGTCGATTGTTAAGTGAGAGTGATTTAGGTATTAGTTTTAGAAATAGCGTATTTGTAACATTGCTTTCGGTTGTATTAACTTTAATTCTTGCTAGTTTAGCTTCATTTGCTATCGCTCGAATGGTCACGGTAACGGGCAAAGTTTTAGCAGGACTTTTTGCACTTGGACTTGCTATTCCAGCACAAATTAACCTAGTTCCGATTTATTATATTTTCAAAAACTTAGGACTAACTAATTCATTTTTGGGATTAATCACAATTAACGTAACCACAACTCTTCCTATCTCAATTTTCATATTAACGGCATTTTTTAAAGAAATATCTCGGGAAATGTATGAAGCATCAGAGGTTGATGGAGCGTCACCTATTCGCATTTATCGTTCGATTGCTCTGCCGCTTTCGAGACCCGCAATGGGTGCTACCGCAATATTTCTATTTGTCATTAATTGGAATGACTTATTATGGCCACTGCTTCTAATTCAAGAATCAAGTAAAAAAACTTTGCCGCTTGCAATGCTTGCATATCGTGGCGAATATTTTGTTAGTTTCTCAATGCTTTTTACCGCAGTAATGGTTGCATCACTTCCGATGGTTATCATGTACCTATTGATGCAACGATCTTTTATTGCTGGCCTCACCGCTGGTGCTGTGAAGGGATAATAAGTGAGCGCTGTAAGTCCAATTGCTCCGCAGCGAGCGGCGCGTATCGCGACTCAATTAGTTGAGTTAATAGATTTGAAAAAATTAAGTCCTGGAGATCGCTTACCTCCGGAGCGAGCGTTGGCTGATTTGCTGGAAGTAAGTCGACCATCTCTTCGAGAAGCGCTTCATATACTTCAAGCGCAAGGATTAGTTCAAATCAAGCATGGTCAAGGTACCTTTGTACAAGAACCAATAGTTGCTCAAGAACTTCGGGCATCAATGATGGCGACAACTCACGGATTAAATGAGTTATTTGATGCACGTGAAGTATTGGAAGTGCCGGCATCAAGATGGGCTGCACTTAAAGCAAACAAAGAAGATATCCGCCAACTCCGTGCTACTCTAAATCAAATTGATACTGTTACGGCAACTTCGCCGATAGATTTTGATCAGCTTCAAGTTCTGGATGCAAGGTTTCATTTAACAATAGTGGGAATTGCGGGCAATCGATTTATAAATCAAACTCTTCATGTATTACAAGATGTTATGAAAATGTCTATGGAAACTACACTCCGATTACCGGGACGTGCCGATGTATCGCGAAATGAACACAACTTAATTCTTACTGCAATTGAAGTGGGAGACAGTGAACTAGCATATAAGTTAACGCTTCAGCATATTACTGGTGCTAGAGCTGTTGCCCTGGCCGATGCTAAAGAGAAGAATCAGCGTTGACTAGAATAGAAGTTGTCTGTATTGGTGTAATTACTATGGATACCGTTGCGTTAGTTGATGTATATCCGCGTGAAAATGAACGCATATTAGCAACGGAAATTGTACGCTCCGGTGGCGGACCCGCAGCGGTAGCGGCTGTGACACTAAGCCGATTAGGTATCAAAACTGCAATTGTAGGAACTATCGGAAATGACTCTGACGGCAAAGAAGTAATGGCAATATTTGAAAAGGAAGGCGTTGATACAACTGGTATCTCAATTGGCATTGGAGCGACTTCAAGCAGCGTAATTGTCGCTTCTAGAGAAAATAGTGCAAGGGCAATTAGTACTAGGCAACCGGTGATGCAAGCGCCAATTAATAATGCGGCCAAGTCTTTGATAAGTAGCGCTACATGGGTACATGTAGATCAAGTGGGAATTAAACAACTTCGAGAGATAAATCTTCTTCGTGGAACTGGCCCGCTAATTTCTTTTGATGCCGGTTATGGAGTTGAAAATTTTGACGCGGCTACGGTGGACTTATTTGTTCCAACTGAAGATCAAATGAAACTTCGTTATCCTGCTAAAGATCTTTGCGACGCTGTGACAACGGATGCAACGAAAGCTTCCAATATCGTGGTCGCAACTCAAGGATCAAGTGGCAGTACTGGTTATTCTTCAGAAAGTGGCTTAGTAAGCGCACCCGGATTTCCCGGAGAGATTGTAAGTACTTTAGGAGCGGGAGATGTATTTCATGGCGCTCTACTTGCTCAATTAATTCAAGGCCAGAGTTTGCAGAATGCGCTATTTGGCGCAAACGCAACTGCAGTACTTTCGTGCCGTGGATTAGACGGACAATCTAAAATTCCAACTTCAAGTGAACTTGCCGCTTTTTTAAAAGTTAACCTATAAATTAAATCTTTTAGTCAATATTGAGTTTAATTCCAAAGCTCCCTAATCTCAACAACTCTTCCTTCCAAAATGCTCTTATGCGCGGCAAGGCCCGTAACTACGCTTGTAACGCCGTCTTTTAACGTAACTTCTGCAGAGGTCTTATTTAGAATTGCATCTCGAAATTTAATATGTTCGATGAATGATGCACCGTAATGATGACCTAGATACTTAATATCTAAATTGTAGACAGATTTTACTTCGCTGCCTTTACCAGCACCATTTCCAGTTCCCCATTCAGCACGAGTACCCCAATCCTTACGGCGTGATGCCCTGAGCATTTGTGATGGTAGAAATGATTCAACTTTTCCTTCATCACCGATAATTGTTAGTATTTCTTTATCAAAACTTCCTTCTCCAAACATACATAAATCTAGCATCGCTCTTGCACCATTTTGGTACTCAAGAATTACATAAGCGTTGTCTAACATGTTTGCCGATTTACTTCCATAAACTTCATCTAAGTGATTTACGCTTTGAGAACCCGAGGCAAATACGCGAATTGGTTGCTGACCAATAATAAGATCCATCAAATTGAAATAATGACAACACTTTTCAACTAGAGTTCCACCAGTCCGCTCTGCGAATCGATTCCAATTATCGATTTTAGAATAGAAAGGCTCACGATGTTCTCGAATTGAAACTTGTTGTACTTTTCCGACCGCGCCGGAATTTGCTCGTGCAATAGCTTCGGCAACTGGTGGTATAAATCGGTATTCAAGACCCACCCATGTGATTTCACTGCGATTTTCATTCCACTTTAAAATAGATTTCAAATCTTCCACATTAGTTGCAAGTGGCTTTTCAACAAACACCGCGAGATTAGTTGCGAGCGCATCCTTAAGAACTGCGGCATGTGTGTCATTAGGTGTTGCAATAATTATGGCATCGAGATTGCTATCTTCTAATAAGGTGCGGTGATCTGAAAAAAGCTTTGCGGAAGGCGCAAGCGCAGCGGCTGCCTGTTGTGATGGTTGATAGGGGTCGCTGATGGCTGCAATCTCTACCCCACCCATAATTTTTAGATTCTGGATATGCTCGCGACCCATGCTGCCGGCACCGATAATTCCGTATCGGAGGTCGTTACCCATGGTTACAGGTTAGACCACTGTCGATAAATTCGGCAGAGGGGTAGACGGTGCGCGCTTAACTAACCTATTATTGGGCAAGAGGTCAGACCACTATTCTAAAAAATGCGAAGGAGGCTTCTCAGATATGGCGATTACACCACCGCAGTTCTTGCTCCATCACGATGGCGACAATGTTGCGGTTGCGATGACTGATCTACAACCAGGAACACTTCACGGTAGATCTGTGAAAGAAGGTACCGAGAGCCAAGCCGTTTTAAATCACGCAATACCGCTTGGCCATAAATTTGCACTAACCGATTTAGCCGAAGGTGAGGCAATAATCAAATATGGCATCAAAGTAGGACTTGCTTCGGCAGCGATTAAAAAAGGCGATTACATTCACACACACAACATGAGGAGCTATCGATGGGAAGCAAGCCGCGCTTAACTGGATACCGTCGCGAAAACGGTGCAATAGGTATCCGCAATCACGTCATTATTTTGCCACTCGATGACCTTTCTAATGCAGCTGCCGAAGCAGTTGCAAAAGTTATTCCAGGCACAATGGCGCTTCCACATGCATTTGGTCGTTTACAGTTCGGCGAAGATTTAGCACTTACTTTTCAAACTTTAATCGGTACTGGTAAGAACGCAAATGTAGCTGCGGTAGTGGTAATTGGTATCGAACCTAAATGGACTCAAAAAGTTGCTGATGGAATTGCTGCAACTGGTAAGCCCGTCGCTGCATTCTCAATTGAAGGTAAAGGTGATCTACACGTAATCGCTGAAGCAAGTCGGGTAGCTGCAATGTTTTTACAAGATGCATCAGCATTAGAACGAGTACCAACCGAGATGGGTGAAATGATTATGTCAATAAAGTGTGGCGAATCAGATACCACCTCAGGCCTGGGTTCATGTCCAACGACTTCACAAGCTGTTGATCGCTGGGTAGCAGCTGGTGGCACGGTCTTCTTTGGTGAGACATCAGAATTAACAGGTGGCGAGCATCTAATAGCAGATCGTTGTATTGATGATGCATGTCGTGATTTATTTCAGCTAACTTATGATAATTACATCAAAGTTATTGAATCAACTGGTGCAAACCTTCTTGGTTCACAACCAACTCAAGGAAATATTGCTGGTGGGCTAACAACCATTGAAGAAAAAGCTTTAGGAAATATTGCAAAGACTGGCTCAGTTCCAGTAGTTGGTGTGCTAAAGCCTGCGCAAGAACCGGATCCAAAGAAAAAAGGTCTCTATTTTATGGATTCGTCATCTGCAGCGGCTGAGTGTGTAACTCTTATGGCAGCGGCTGGTGCAGTTATTCATCTTTTCCCAACAGGTCAAGGAAATGTAATCGGTAATCCAATAATTCCGGTGTTGAAATTGACAGCAAATATTAAAACTGCCAATTCCATGAAAGAGCATATGGATCTAGATGTGTCAGGTTTGCTTCGTTACGAATATGACTTAACAAAAGCTGGCGACATGATGATGGATGTTATTTACAAAACCGTAAACGGTCGCCTATGTACGGCTGAAGTCATGGGTCATCGTGAATTTACTTTCACAAAGTTGTATATCTCAGCGTAATGATACTTATCACTGAAGATGTATGGGGAACTCCCTTCCAAGAACTGGAAGGGAGTTTTCCGATTAACCGAGGTGATAATTTATGGAAAAATCCTGAAGAATTAAGAATTTTAATAAAAGATGCCACGGCATTAGTAGTGCGAAATCGCACACAAGTTACCGCTGAAATAATTGCAGCTGCGCCAAAATTAAAGGTGATAGCTCGGGCCGGAGTTGGTTTAGATAATATTGATTTGAAAGCTGCAGATGCAGCGGGAGTTGTAGTTGTTGCGGGCCTTGGTGCAAATGCCATTAGTGTTGGCGAATTAACATTAGGGCTTGCGTTAGCGTTACTGCGAAGTATTCCTAATCATGATGCTGCAACTCGAAAGGGTAACTGGGTTCGCACGCCTGGACGAGAACTTTCGGGTCTTACTTGGGGTTTACTAGGTTGTGGGGCAACCGGGGTTGCTACTGCAAATTTATTGAGTGGTTTCGGATGTTCTATTATTGGTTTCGATCCATATGCAAAGATTCTAAATTCGATAACTTTAAAATCTTTTGATGAGGTTTTAAAACAAAGCGATGTTGTAAGCATTCACATGCCAGCGACCTCTGAAACAAATGGTTTAATAAATACTAAAACGCTGGCGCTCATGAAACCAGAATCAATCATTATCAATGTTGGTCGGGGAGAGGTAGTAAATGAAGCGGATTTAGTGGCTGCGCTAAAAGCAAAAACAATCGCCGGAGCAGCGCTAGATGTGCGCGATACAGAACCACCTATTACTGGTGAGATGGAAGCTATTCCTAATTTAATCTTGACACCTCATATAGCTGGCATCACTAGCGAAAGCCAACTTCGAATTAATAAGATTCTAACTTCGAACATTAAATTAGTTTTAAATGCAATACCCGCAACTCATGCAGTCGGTGCTCTCAAAGTTAGCTCTAATTAATGTCAATATTAACTGTTGGTACTGCAATCGTTCAGGCGCAAACACTACTTGAAGCTTCAGGCGTTTCTAAAAATCATGCTGAGATTACCGCTCGCGCAATTGTTACAAGCGATAGATGGGGAATTGGTAGTCATGGATTGATGCGACTCCCCTATTACCTTGCGCGATTGCAAGCAGGTGGCATAAATCCGAAGGCGGATTTAAGAACTGTAACTGACTTACCAAGCTTGGTTGTATTTGATGGGGATGATGGCCTAGGTCATTGGCAACTGCAATACGCATCAGAAGTTGCATCAGAGCGCGCGCTTATAAACGGAATTGGTGCGGCTGGAATTGGAAGATCAAATCATTGCGGTGCTCTAGGAATTTATGTTTGGCCAATGATAAATCGCGGAATGGTTGGAATTGCATTTAGTACCGGACCTGCGGTCATGCCGCCATGGGGTGGAAATAAAGCGTTACTTTCGACATCGCCGGTTGCTGCTGGAATTCCGACAAATCCAGCGACAATTGTTGATCTTGCAACCAGCGCAGTCGCTCGTGGAAAAATTCAAGCAAAAGCACAAACTGGTGCAGAGTTAGAACCTGGTTGGGCATTTACAAAAGATGGTGCGCCCACAATCGATGCTAAGGAAGCTTTAGCTGGGATGTTGGCACCACTTGGCGGTGCAAAAGGTTATGCACTTGCGGTTCTGGTTGAATCATTGACTGGAATGTTGATAGGGCCAACGTTGGCGAAGAATATTCCGGATATGTTTTCCCCTAGCCAAGATGCGTTACCGCAACAGATTTCACATTTTGTGATTGCAATCGATGCAAAAAAACTTGCGGTAGATGGAGAAAATAATAGAAGTCGAGAATTTGAGCGTGAAATAGTAAATGCAGGAGGTCGTTTACCAGGATCAAACCGGGTTAACCCCGAAAAGTTAAATCCAACCGATCAAATTTCTATAACAGATCAAGTAGCAGAACAATTAAAAACTTGGTCAACTAAGCTAGGAGTTAAACTTGATTAAATCTCTGCCCGGATTAGGTTTAATCTCTATCGTAGTAACCATCGCATTTCTGCTCCATAATATTCAGCCAGCAATAAGTCCACTAGCTTTATGTGTGGCATTTGGTTTCTTGATTGCTAACTTTGCAACATGGCCTAAATTTGCGGCAAAGGGCAGTGAGTTAGCCAGCAAGAAATTAATGCGTATCGGTGTGGCGCTACTTGGAGCACAAGTAAGCGTAGCTTCTTTGCGTGCAATCGGTTTAAAGGGAGTTATTACTGTAATAGTAGTTGTTAGTTTTACAATATTTGGAGTGCTTGCGTTAGCAAAATTATTTAAAATTTCGGGTGAATTAGGTTTGCTTATTGGTGTCGGATTTGGAATCTGCGGCGCTACTGCAGTTGCTGCAATTCGACCACAGACTAGAGCGACTGAAGAAGAAACTTCATATGCAATTGGTTTAATTTCCCTTTGTGGGACACTTTCAATATTTGTTTTGCCATTTTTCGGACATTTAATGGGATTAAGTGATCAAACATTTGGTACGTGGGCCGGAGCTGCTGTGCATGATGTTGGACAAGTAATTGCAACTGCTTCAGTATGGAGTGATGAAGCAGTTAAATCAGCAATAGTAATAAAGCTCTCACGAGTTTGCCTGTTAGCGCCAGTTGTTCTAATTCTTTCAATTCGACACCGACAATATTTAAAAACTCAAGGTAAAACTGTCACATCATCAGCAAAAGTTCCGCTTGTACCATTTTTTGTGGTTGGCTTTATTGGAGTCGCATTTGTGCAAAATGTCTTTGTAATTCCATCGGAAATACATGATTTGATAGTTCTTGTCAGCAAGTTGTTATTAGGAGCTGGATTGGTAGCTTTAGGTTCAGGTGTTCGTTGGAAATCGATTAGAGCTATTGGAATGCAACCATTGATTATGGGCCTAATAGCCTGGGTTATAGTCGCCGGAACTGCACTAGTTTCAGCCCGACTTACTGGTATTTGATTTATAGTTCCGTTACATCTTCAAGATTAAGGAATTGGTATGCCGGATTTAATGGTTATTCTGACCGCACTGCTAATTGGTGGGACTGCAGGAATTGCTGCTGGGCTATTTGGCATTGGCGGCGGAATTATTATCGTTCCGATGTTAATTTTCTTTTTAAAGTTCTCTTCTTCTAAAGCAATCGGCACATCGCTTACATCAATGCTCTTACCTGTTGGAATTTTAGCCGTAATGAAATATCACAACGCTGGCGATGTTGATCTAAAAGTTGGCATTGCCATTGCAGTTGGAATTTTTGTAACTGCATTTTTCGGCGCAAAACTTGGGTTATCACTTGGGAACGTTTGGGTTACACGTGGCTTTGGGGTATTGCTACTACTTGTGAGTCTAAAACTAATTTTTAGCTAATTCCTTAAAAGTTGTAATCGATTCTAAGAAATCCATATCGGGAGTTACGCCAATTCCAGGCGTATTTGGCACATTTAGATAACCATCGTTCATTTCAAATGGTGTCGTAATATCTTGTTTGAAGTAACGAGATGACGCAGATGTATCGCCAGGCAATGTAAATCCAGGGAGTGCAGCTAAGGCGAGGTTTGCTGCGCGGCCTATCCCAGTTTCTAACATTCCGCCACACCAAACCGGAATTGATTCTTTAACACAGAGATCATGAATTTTTACTGATTCTAAATAGCCACCAACTCGACCTGGTTTGATATTGATAATTGTGGTTGCTTTGAGCGCTAGTGCGTCTTCTGCGGAACGTAGCGAAGTAATGGATTCATCCAAACAGATTGGTGTTCTTACCTCTTTTGCTAACCTGGCGTGGCCAAGGATGTCATGTTCATCAAGTGGTTGTTCAATAAGTAATAAATCGTACGGATCTAACTTTGCAAGGTGTGCGCCATCGCTTCGGGCATAAGCTTGATTTGCATCGACTTGTAAACGCATTTCGGGCCAGAGTTTTCTAACTTCTTTAACTGGTTCGATGTCCCAACCGGGTTCAATCTTTAGTTTAATCCGACGATACCCAGCATCGATATATGAAGTTACTTCTTCAATCAGCGCACCGATAGAAGGCGCAATTCCCACAGATACACCGCACTCAACTTTGGTTTTAGTTGCGCCTAGATATTTGGCAAGCGAGAGATCATCGGTTCTTAATTGCGCATCCAAGATGGCAGTCTCTAGCGCGGCTTTCGCCATCTGTGCGCCAAGATATGGTTTCAAAATGTTCGCAACATCTTCAGCACTGAAATCGCTAACTTTATTCAAGGCCGGGATTAAGAACTCTTTCATAGTTTCTAAACATCCTGAAACATATTCAGGGGAATAGAGCGGTACCGCCATTGCTACACATTCAGCCCAACCGATAACGCCATCTGTAGTTGTAACTTTAACCATCAAAACTTCGCGGCTGGTTTGAGTTCCAAATGAAGTGCGGAATGGTCGAACTAGCGGCAGATGAATAATCCGGAATTCATATTCGGCAATTTTCATTTTGCGCCTTTCGTTAGAACATATCCAGCTTCATCTGAAAACCCCACGACTTTATAGCCATCACCAAACGCCGCAATGAATTCTTCTCGAACTCTAATGCGCGTTGCTTTTGCTTCCGCTAAATTCTTTTCACGTAATTCCACAATATCTTCTGGAACTGAAATCGCAATTGCACCAACTGGGAGGGCAGCAGAGATTGGCTTTTCAGTCGGTGGAGTCGGAGCTACGGCCCACTTGGCCATTAATCGATCAGAATCATCACCGGCGTTAATTAGATCTGGCATTACGCCGTAAAAATTGGGGTGATAGCTCGCCACCTCTACACCTAGCTTAAGAATATTCAACTTTGCATTGCGTTTAACTAGCGGATCAAAAGTCCAAGTAATAAATGGAATCTCATTTTCAAATGCCCAAATAAATTGATGGCGCTTCATTAATGCACCAATTCCGCGATCACGATAATTTTCTAGAACGGCGGCCATATGAGAATGTAAATGAATTCCACCATTTGTACCGATGAAGCCAAATGTGGCTCCGACAATCTTTTCCCCATCATAAGCACCAACAAAATAAGCGCCGTTATGCACAAAGGCCTGCATTAAGTTTGGCGTAATTTCAGTGCCGCCAATTACCGGCCAAGTAATGTCGAATATCTCACGACCTGCTGTTTGTTCTGGCAGCGATTTTAATTCTCTAACTCTTATATTGCTCATGAATCCAACTTAATTATTTCAATTCCAAAATTCTTTCGATTTACCACTAAGATATGGTGATTAGGTAACATTTCCCAACCAGCTTGATTCCAACCGCTAGAACCAACAATTACGCTATCGGCGCTACGTTTAAATCTGAGTTCATAATAATCTTCTGTAAAAATAGGTGGAATTTTGGTTAAGTCATATTCGGCAATTACAACGTAATAATCTTCATTCATCACCATGCCATTAATGCTTGAATAATCATAATTACTTCTTATGTAATTAACAGTATTTCTAATTCCGGTAATGAAATCTGATTTATCAATTTCGGTCAGTATGAAATAAAAATAACGTTCACTATCGGTATCGCCTTGGCACAAGGCTAGATATTTCGGATCAATTTTGTCATTTAGGGCCGTAGCTGGACGAATGGAACCATTATGAATGAAAGTTAAATCTTTATATATAAATGGGTGGGTGTTCTCTTCCTTAACTGGTAATCCAGGGGTAGCCCACCGGATATGAAGTAGCGCGCCATCGGTTGAAAGGGTTGAATTTTCTTCTTTGAAACCAATACTTGTTGCCGCCATAACTGGTTCACGCCGCATCTCGGCCACGGTTTGATCTCGATCTATTTTAGAAATACCCCAACCATCACAATGTACGTTTGAGAGCTCGACAAATCCCTGGAAATCGTTGCCGAGCAAGCTGGAAAAGTTGCTTTTATGATCTGAAACAAAACCTAGAAGCCGACACATTCCTAATTAACCAACTCTCTTTAGCAGCACTTGTTAAATCTTATAGCCATTTTAAAAGCTATACCGATTTGATTTCAGACTTAGCAATTCTATCCAAGAATCTATTTACTAAGTCTATAGCCCTTAGATTAGCTGAAGGTTCTTCGGCAATAGTTTGTGCTTTTAAAATATTAACATTTAATCCTTCGCCTTCTATCTCCACACATTCGTTTTTCATACTTAACCACAAATTTAACACCTCGATATTTACCTCTGGATGAAATTGCATACCTAAAGTTCTTCCCATAATAAATGCTTGTGAAGCAATCGGGGATCGAGCAATTTCGGTTGCACCCGCGGGTGTTTCCCATCGATCCCAGTGATACTGAAACCATGGCCCGTTAGGAATTAATGATTGATCATCACTCATTATTGGGTACCAACCAACTTCAGCTTTTGGTCCACGTGCTACCGATCCACCTAGTGCACGCGCCATTAATTGGCCACCAAAACAAATTCCGAAAATTGGAATACCTGCGTTATGTGCATTCCTTAACCATTCCAATTCAGGGTGCAGCCAATTTCCAATTTGATCATCTTGCCAAACTCCCCATGGCGCACCCATCGGAACAATTACATCAAATTGAGAATAATCTGGAAATGTAACAAAAACATTTGGTCTCTCATATGAAGCTTCTGGCACGACTAAAAACTTAGTAATTTCATAACCGCGAACCTCGAATTGTCGCTGGATTAATCCTCCATGGGTTATGTGGTCATGATCTATGAATAGCGCTTTTTTCACAGAGTCACTCTAATCCACAAAAGTTTTAATGTAAGCCGAACTCCTTGGCTTTCTCCCATAGATGCTCCCGCGCATCCGGATGTGCAGCTTTAGTAATTAAATTGTGTGCTTGTTCAGATTCACTTCGCCCATAACAAGCAGCCATGCCATTCTCCGTAACAACATAGCTATGTTGAAAGCTAGTTATTGCTTCAGTAATTAATGGAACTATTGTCGAGCTATTACTTTTTTCGTGCCAAGAAGGTAGCGCCATAAATGATCTGCCACCACGAGAGTGCATTGCGCCAACAATAAAATCGGTGGATCCGCCAAATCCTGAGTAAATTTTTCCGCGAACTCGCGATGCATTTGCCTGGTCAAATAAATCAACTTGGAGCGCTGCATTAACTGAGGTCATTTTGGCCTGTCTAGCAATTTGATTTGGGTCATTAGTTTTTTCGGTACGCAACATGCGCACTTTACGGTTCAAATTCATCCAGTCATATAGCTCTTGTGAGCCAAATACAAACGAGGCTGTGATCGGTATTTCTTCATCTAAAGCACCGGCTTTAAATAGATTCAACACGCCATCGCTAAACATCTCGGTCCAAATCCTCAATCGATTTCGCTTTAATAGTAGGGAGAGAATTACATCTGGCACAGCACCAATTCCTACTTGTAGCGTTGAACCATCTTCAATTACTTTTGCAATTCGTTCACCGATGCTCAGTGCGATTTCCGGACTCTTTCCTAATTCATGGATAGTTAATGGTTCATCTACTTCAACTAAGTAATCAATATCATTTTCGTAAATTTGGGCATCACCATAGGTATACGGCATCTGCTTATTTGCTTGGGCAATTACTAAACCACCATGAGTTTTCGCACTCTCAATCGCCGCCGGCAGAATATTTACTTCAGTACCTAAACTAATCGTGTCAAAGCGCGGTAATGAAGTATGCAAGAGAACAACATCAGGGCGGTAATGGTCGCGAATTACAATCGGCAACATGCTTAACCGAGTAGGTATGTATTCAAGAGTAGGACTTTTGCGCATTCCAGCGCCGACAAATGCAGTTTCGTGAGTTACGCCAGCACGAGTAGGAATATCTGTTTGAGCATTGAGTACGTGAAGTTTGTAACTTTTAATAGATTCGTCTAGAACTTTGAGAAGTTTTTTTGGGGTTGAAAAATTTCCGGAAGCTACTACCCGTGGATTATCGGGCAACCCAGAAAGTATTTTCGTTAGTTGCTCGACGTTAATTACTTTCATTTTGGTCTCCGATAACTGCTATTTTGCTGGCAAAGTTTGGCCACGCTCAAACGGGGCTGGCCATTTAATCTTCACCCCTAATTTTTCAGCTGCGTTCAGCGCCCACCTTGGGTTTCGAATCATCTCGCGCGCTAAAAAAATCGCATCCGCTTCGTTACTTTCAACAATGTGTTGTGCTTGTTCTGGGGTTGTAATTAACCCAACCGCCGATGTTGGA
This sequence comes from uncultured Bifidobacterium sp., assembly GCA_964567545.1. GTDB lineage: Bacteria > Actinomycetota > Actinomycetes > Nanopelagicales > Nanopelagicaceae > UBA7398. Next base: position 29,561 of record CAZMNB010000005.1, read on the forward strand.
ATTCCTACTTCAATTCGAATTGCGGTTGCAAACGGTACTTGGAAGCCAGGTTCAACTTTGATTTTCTGATCTGGACTATTACCGGCTGAAGATGCGTCAATTAAATCAACACCTAATTCTTTTAAGGCTTTACTTAACTCGACGGCATCAATGATGTTCCAACCACCTTCGACCCAATCGGATGCTGAAATTCTTACAAACAAAACGGTATCGGTTGGAATTGCTTCACGGATTGCTTTAGTAGTTTCTAATAAGAAACGAATCCGATTTTCAAATGAACCGCCATATTCGTCACTGCGTTCATTAGAGAGTGGCGAATAGAATTGATGAAAAAGATATCCGTGAGCTGCGTGAATTTCTAAAACATCGAATCCAACCGCAACGGCCCGAAGTGCAGCATCAACAAAAGAATTAGTAAGTGCTTGAATTTCTGGGATTGTTAATGCTCGCGGTATCGGCATCTTGCTATATGCAAGTGCGGAAGCAGAAACCGTTTCCCAGCCACCTTCATTAATTGCGGCGTATGGGTGATCATCCCAAGGTCGCATCGTCGAAGCTTTCCGACCAGCATGGGCTAATTGGATTCCCATCTTCACATTTTGCGAGTGGGCGAAATTAATGATTGGCTTGAAAGCTTTTGCTTGTTCGTCGTTCCAAATTCCGACGCAACCCACTGAGATTCGACCTTCTGGAACTACACCGCTTGCTTCGACCATGATCAATCCAGGTGCGCCAGTTGCAAATGCATTTAGATGCGCGTGGTGCCATTCGGTGATTAGGCCATCATTCGATTTGTATTGACACATGGGTGAGACCCAGACGCGATTTTGAAATGTAGTTTTTCGAAGTGTTAGCGGATCGAAGAGGTTTGTCATGCCCTAATTATATTTACTAACTGCCACTATTTCACAATTGAGCCAAACTGCTGGCTCTAATACTTCAATATTCTCTACTTTGCTTTTCCAGCTTTCATCTTAATAACAACTTCTCGAGCACCTAAAAGCGTGAAGACTGCTACTGCAAATATAAAACCATCAAATAAAGTTCTTGGCACAGATCTAGCAGTTGCGAGTATGTATGCATCTGGAATGTAATGAAACAAGATTGCAATCGCTCCCCACTGAAGCGATTTCTTAAAACTTTTTTCAATTAATGCGAATACAAATTTTGAAGTGGATATTGCATATGGAACGGCAATTAATACGTCAATAGCTAAATAAACCCAAGGATTAACCCCATATTTTGCGAAAGTTTTATCTACTAAGAAAGCTCGGATCACACCCCAAACTAGAACTATTGCGATCCACCATCTCTCGATGAGTTTTTTGTGCTCCTCCGATTTAATCCATGAAAGGTTCATTTAACTATCTTAATTGGAGACCCCGAGAGTAAAGTGTCTATATGGCCTACAAGAATGAAGCGCGTAATAAAGCCCGAGTTGGCTATGTCCTTCATATATTTACTGCAAGCGGGGTAGTCGCTGGGATGATTGCGCTCCAAGCCATAATTGATGGTCAACTCCGAAATGCAATGATCTGGTTATTGATTTGTCAGATAATTGACGGCCTGGATGGTCCGATAGCCCGAAAAATTGATATTCATTTAACTGCACCATTAATCGATGGACATATTCTGGACTTAGTTGTTGATTACGTTACTTGCGTCGCTGTTCCAGTTGCATTTTTGGCGCGATCTGGGTTACTTCACAGAAATTATGAAAGCATAATTGCAACTTTAATTTTACTCACTTCAGCACTGTGGTATTCCCGAGTCGATCAAGAAACAGAAGACGGTTGGTTTAATGGATTTCCAGGATCTTGGAATTTAGTTGTGCCAACTTTTCTTATTCTTGGAGCTACCCCAACGGTAGTCGCGATCACATCGGTCGTGTTGATAATTACGCAACTTTCAAATTTCAAAATCCCACATTTGGTGCGCGTAAAAGAATTTCAGAAAGCTAGAATTTCGCTGGCAGTAATTTATCTTGCAGATTTGACCTACTTATCATGGAATTACAAAGAAGGTGTGTTACCTGCAATCAATATTCCAATGGCATATCTGCTTATATTCCCGGCAATAATTCTCGTACTTTCAATCAGGAGAACCTGGTTTTACCAAAAAGGTTGAAAATGGGGAGACTTTTTAAGCGGTTGATAAAACTATTTACTGATCGACATATTTGGGTACGCCAAATTGCAATTACGGGTCTTGCCGGCGCGGTCGCATGGCAACTTGGTGATTTGATTGTCTATAAAGGCGGACTTGTAGCTGCAATTGTTTGCGTACTTAGTATCCGCATTTCGCTACATAAATCACTCCGAGAAGGTTTTGGCCAAATTGTAGGAACCGCAATTGGTTCTGCCGTGGCGATATTTGCAGTATCCATTTTTAGTTTTGGTTTCATTGCGGTCGGCATCACAGTAGTTTTATGTGCAGTTGTTGCACGAGCGTTACATCTCGGTGAAGTTGCCTCTGTAAACGTTCCAGTAACAGCTCTAATTGTTATAGGTCCCGGTATTTCTGGTTCGACTGCGACTCATAGATTAAGTTCTACTCTGATTGGTGCCGCAGTTGCAATTTTTTTCTCTTACTTCTCGCATCCAAATACTCCAGTTGGCCGTGCAACTGACCAGATCGCCACAGTAAGCAAGAAAGCTGCTGAGCTATTGGCAACCATGTCCGAAGGTGTCGCTGCAGGATTCACGCAAAAAGATGCCGGCAATTGGTTAGCTAAAGCGCGATTGCTTATCGAGGAGATTCCTCAAATTCGCGCCCAAGCAGTAGAGGCGCGCGGCCATGCGCGTTGGTTTCCAACTGCCGAGAAAGATGAAGCCGAGGAGATTTACATTCGCGGAATTGCACTAGAACATACGGTTGTGCAAGTTCGCACCATTGCTCGAACGCTCTTTGACTCATCTGTTAGCGGTGGAATCGCTGATTCCACTAAAAAACAAATTGCAGTAGCACTTTCTGCAGCAAGCTACGCAATCTCTTCTAAATTTGAAGAAGTAGGAATTACTGATGATGATTCTAATCAGAGTGCAACATCAGATGCTCGTGATGCCGGGGCAGCGCTCGCTGAGAGCTTGATTGAAGATGCTAAAGATGTAGATCAGGAACAGATAGTCCGTGCGCTTTCAATGGTGGCAAACATTGACCGAATTGCAGATTCATTAGATCAAAGCTCGCCTGCACTAAAATATGTCAGTACTCCGGATGAGCCAGCAAATGCAAAGGTATTAAAGATTTCACCAATGGAGCAAGTAAAACGAATTTTTAGAAAAGTTTTTGGAAAGTATTTCTAAATAGAACTAAAGTTTTTTTGGCCAAGTATCGCTTAACTTGTAACCAAGCGGCCATGGATCAGTCGGATCCAGAGTGTGTTTATGAGTTCCAGTAATCCAAGCTTGGCCAGCAATTGAGGGAATGATTCCCTTCTTATTTCCAACGCTTACTACTTCTTCAATCTTGCAATGAAATTCCGAATCAATAATAGAACGGCCAATCATCAAGTCGCCAATTTTCAATACCCCTTGGTTATGTAATAACGCTAACCGCGCGGAAAATCCAGTACCGGTAGGAGAGCGATCGATCTTTCCTGGCTGGATGGCAACCGCATTCTTGCTGATTGCTAGACCGTTTTCATAGAAAATCGGTTTCGCTATCTGAGTAAATGAGAAATGTTTCCAATCGGGATTTGTTGGATGTTCAAACTTTAATTGTTGGTTAGCAGACGCTGTAATTCTCATTCCGACTCGTGCTAAATCAAAGGCCTCATCCGGAGTTATCTCAAATCCAAGATCTTCGGCGTTGACAATCACAAAACTATCGCCGCCAAATGCGGTATCGACTTTCAGTGTTCCTAAGCCTTCAACTTCTAAATTCAAACCTAATTCGCCAACAAATGATGGAACATTTTTCACTCGCACTTGAGTAACTTTTCCATTTGAACATTGGGCAGTTACATATACCAGACCACCAGGAGCTTCCATTACTAAAGTGGTCACCGGCTCAATCATTTTCACAATTCCTGTTTCTAAGACAACCGTTGCAACACATATTGAATTCGAGCCCGACATCGGCGGATTATCTTCAGGTTCCATGATGATAAAAGCTAGATCTGCTTCTGGATTTACTGGTGGGACTAATAAATTCACATGACGGAATACTCCGCCTCTTGGCTCAAGTAAAATAAATTTTCGCAAACTTTCATCTTTTGCAACATACCGAGATTGTTCCCAAATTGTTGCGCCGGGAATTGGACCAACTCCAGCAACAATTACATCGCCTACTTCACCTTCAGCATGAGCACTCACAACTTCAATCATTAACGAACTTCTTTCGCTATTGTCAGATTCATTATAAGCAATTTATGAAGTCATTGAATTAGTTTTTTATCTATTAATACCGAATCAAATAACGTTCGCAATTCCGCAACCACACCATGCGGCGCACTTCTTGGATGCCCCGAATTGAATGGTGGTTTTGGGTCGTACTCCATATCTAATTGCATCTTCTCTGCAAACGCTCTGCCAAAGATTCTTTCTGCTAAAACCAAGGACATATCTATTCCCGCAGATACGCCCGCGGCTGTCATGACTTTTCCAGACTCCACAACGCGTTCATCTTTTGCAATCGCACCATAATCGGCTAGCTCGGTATGCGAATACCAATGTGTGGTCGCTGGAATTCCGTTAAGCACTCCCGCCGCACCGAGCATTAGCGCGCCGGTACATACTGAAATCGTCCATTCGGTTGTCGGATGTATTTTCGCAATCCAATCAATCAACGGATCACCCGCGCGCGCCATTGTGATTGCTGGCAATCCACCGGGCACTACTAAAATATCCACCTTCGAGACTTCACTAATACTTTTCTGCGCTTCAATAATTGTTGCGCCACCATCACTTATCGGCCCTGCGCTTTGCGCAACATAGAAAAACTCATACCCGGGAAATTGCGATAGCGCGTGATACGGACCGATTGCATCCAAAGGAGTGAAACCTGGATATAACAACATCGCAATTTGTTTCATGCGCCAAAGCGTACGTGATTCATTGAAAATTTGTATCGCAAACCAAA
>CAZMNB010000005.1:34742-47859 GCA_964567545.1 uncultured Bifidobacterium sp.
GCCAATATTTGTTCATAGGTAATTCCACCCAAGCTTTGCACCTGAATCTCAGCACCCTTTAACAACTTCGTCTGCTTCGTCGTAAACATTAAATACCCACCATATTTTCCGAAGTCATTAATATTACAAAGCCGATATAACTTCGCATACGCTGGATCGCAATATACAAATACTTTTGCGCCTACTCCATTAATCATCACCGGCTTCATTACTTTAGATAAGCCAGGATCGGAACATTTCACTCCTGCCATCGTCTCCATAATTTCAATTACTTTTTTACCGGTGCCATATTTTGCGTATATCCACTCTTCTTCTCCCGGAGTACAGGGAATTAATTTAAAGTCACTCAACTTCAAACCTAAAGTATTGGCAGGCTTATAAATCGAATAAGTTAATCCAGTTTGCGCATCTGAAAATTTATCGCCAGATCCCATTGCATTCGCATTAAGCGGAGCAATTAAGATCAGCGCAATTAGAATTACCAGTTTAATAGGCTTAAAATTTCTCGTTCGTTGTAAGTTTCAGGGTTTAGAGTTCTTGCGTAAGAATACCAGTGGTTTTGTTCAACTGTAAAACTTGGTAACCGGCGCATAGTTTCAAGAACTTCCGTTTCTGTGACACCAAGATCTGATAATCGATGACGAGTACCAGCACGAGCAATAGTTTCACGCACTCTTTGTGGATTATTGTCTTGAAAATGAGACATTATTTGAACGCCCATACTTACCAACTCGCCATGCAAAATAGTCCGACCAGTAACTTCTTCGAATGTGTAAGCAAAGAAATGTTCTGAACCTTCTTCGAATCTGGCGTGGGAAAGCTGATGACATCTCCACCCAATATCGCGATGTAGCTCCATGAGTCGCTGAAGTCCGTCATCTGTTAATTTTTTTATACCTTCTGCACAATTGTAAAGTTCATCAAGATATATATGTGAGATTTGGGCTTTTTCTTCGCTCCATTCGTATTCATCTTTTTCTTGAATTGAGGCAAATTTCCAATCGAACCAAGCAGTGTGACAAGAAAGAACGTCACCAATTCCAGAAGTCACCATCGCCTGTGGTGCCGCCCTAAATAATTCGAAATCTACGTGGACCATTTCTGGTACTGCATCACCTTCGTAGCGAACTCCACCTTGATCACGTAGCGCAGACATTCGGGTAAAACAAGCATCTACGGATGGCAACGATGGTAGTTGAACTAGTGGAAGGGACCTGCGCCAATGAATCCATTTTGCAGTATCCATTGCGCTACCGCCACCTAGTCCCACAATTGTCATTGCTGGCGAAGATTCAGCCAATTTATCTAAGTATTCTGGCGCAAGGTCTCCAGACTGAATTATTTGTACTGGTTGATTTTTAACTTTATCTTTTAAAAAAGCCCAAGGTTCAGGTTGAGTAACAAGAACATAGTCCCCAAGTCCATCAAGCGCAGGACCTGCAATGTTGTTTCCATAAGAAACATTAAATCCTTTAGCAACAAATGTCACAGCAAGTCTCCAAATTCCTCAATGACGCGAAAAAGTTTTCGGCTGTCAACTATTCTTAACTCTTCACGCTTTTTATCATTGATAATCATTTTTGCAAACTCCTTTGGAGATTCTTCGACGAGTGTAAAAAGTCTATCTAGTGAATAACCGAGAAAGTTGGCTTGTAGTCTTAATTGAGATGCTATGTTGTGCAGCATGGTTTTGTGCGTCGCTATTGCGGCTATTAACTGGTCTATAAATGGTTCCATGTTCTGATAATGGGTTACCTCGGCAACTTCTCTACCAAAGTACCATTTCTCAATTGGAAGATGGGGAGAATTAACTTGTCCACTAGCTCCAGGATGTTTATCAAATCCAGCTGTCCAACTCGCTTCTGCCATAGATCTGGCTACTAGTTTATGATCTTCGTTATCTTCATAAAGATAGGAATCAGGATCGAAGGTCATAACAAGATAAGGCTTAATGTTTCTAATTAGATCAATAAATTGCTCTCGCAGCGATACTTCAGAGTTATCTCCCAATACATCTGTAGGATAACCAAGATCACACACAGATTTAACACCAATCAAATTCATAGCCTCAGAAAACTCATTTAGGTTTCTAGCAATCGTTTCTTTTGCAGAAATTCCCCAAGAATCCCAACGGTCATCGGTTACCCGTATAACATGTACATCCCAACCACTAGCGATCAATCTAAGGACTGTTGCACCGCAAAATAGAAGTAAATCATCGGCATGCGCAATTGCAACTAGAGCAACTTTTGATGAGGGGGAGGGAAGTAGTAATTCTTTAGGCATAATCCCCACAAACTGGTCTACTTTTTTTGGACATGTAGCGAAATTGTTACCTGAAACTAGGTTACTTACAAGACTTTTGAGAGTACTTTTACAAGGAGTTTGGGGCCCTCCCTTACGCGAAAGGAACTAGCTGTGTTACTAGGAAAAAGTTTCCGAATTCTTCCTATTGTTGTTTCTGTTGCTTTAATCTTAGCAGGTTGCAGCAAAGGAAGTTCTGAAAAAGCAAGTGGTGAGATCAATATCTTTTTAATTCCAAGCCCCTCATCTACGTCAATACAAAGTTTTATCCCAGAGTTTGAAAAGCAAACTGGAATTAAAGTTAACTTTTCTGAGACTCCATATGGCGAGGCTCATCAGAAGCAATTATTAAGTTATCAACAAAAGGCTGGCGCTTATGATATTGCGCAGTTTGATAATTCATTTTTAGCTCCGTTCTGCCAAGCAAAGGCAATGTTGCCGCTAGATTCTTATCTTAAAGAATCGAAAGAGTACGCAATTGATGATTTCTCACAAGCTCAACAAGATTATGGCAAGTGCAAAGGCGAAACACTTGGTCTAACGCTAAGCACCGAACCAATGATTCAGTGGTATCGAACTGACATCTACAAGAAGTTGGGACTTACTCCTGCAAAAACTTGGGATGAGTACTACAACAATGCAAAAAAGATTCAAGCCTCTGGATCTAGTGGACAAATCATGGGATTCGGTCCAAACGTATCTTGGTGGTGGATGACCTTAGTTTGGTCATTCGGTGGAAAACTCTATGATGATAATCTAAATCCAACTGTTAATTCAAAAGAAGCTGTTGCTGCTACAGATTATTTAAAGAAATTAATTGCGGTATCACCAAAAGGTGCAATAACAGCAAACGGTGATGACGTTACAAGCCGTTTCCTCGGTGAAGATATTGGAGCAATGCTAAATTACTCTGGTTATTACGGAATGGCGCTAGATGAAAAAATTAATAAAAACAAAGGAATGATCGCGACTGCTCCAATGCCTGTAGGAGCAGCAGACATCACCCACCTTGCAGGTTGGAATATCGGTATCCCTACTGATGCTAAAAACCCAACTGCGGCGTGGAAATTCCTTGAATTCGTGTTAGGTAAAACTAACGCAAAGGCGTACTTGAAGACTGGTGCCGCTGCAATTGGACGTCAATCAATTATCAACGATGCTGAGTTAGTAGCAACTAATCCATATTTGCCACAACTAAACATTTCACCAACTGCTCGAGTTGAGCGCTATCCGCAAATTGCGGTTTGGCCGGAATTTGAAACCGCAGCAATTGATGCAGTATCACAAGTTCTAACTGGAAAGCAGAAAACGCAGGCTGCATTAGATGCTTTAAACGAGAAATTAAAGCCAATTCTCGCTAAAGAGCCTCGCGGGTAGAAGTACCGTTTTCACCAAATGGGTCTAGTGGGAACGTCGAGGCGAAAGCAACGACAACTAACTAGACCCATTGGGCATTACACCGTAGGAGCATGGCTGCTACTAGGAATAACAATCCTTATTCCTTTGATCTATGGAATCTATATTTCACTATTAGATATAAATCTTGCCTCATTTTTACCACCACAATTTGTAGGTTTGAAAAATTACGCTACAGCAATACAAGCTTCCGAAACATGGTCAACACTTCGAATCACAATAGCGTTAATGGCTCTAGGTATGATCTTTCAAATTCCATGCGGCACTTTGCTAGCACTGGCGCTCCATCAACAATTACGAGGCACTAAAGTATTTCGCTCAATCTTAATTACTCCAATGTTGTTAACTCCAGTTGCAGTCGGATTAACTTATCGATTCATGTTTGATACTGACCTGGGTATTATTAATTGGTTTCTAGAAAAGTTTGGCGTAGAAAGTATTAATTGGTTAGGATCGCAAACTAGTGGATTAATCGCTATCGTGATCGTAGACTCGTGGCAATCAATTCCATTTGTGATGTTATTAGTTCTCGCGGCGCTAAGTGCGATTTCAACTTCGCTCTTTGAAGCAGCAACGGTTGATGGCGCATCTAGCAGGCAGATATTTCGCTTAATAACAATGCCTTTAATAATGCCAACTTTATTGGTAATTGTGATGATTAAAATAATGGATTTCCTAAAAATCTTCGACACTATTTTCATGCTTACCCGAGGTGGACCAGGTAATGCCACAACCACAATAGGTTTATGGACTTACAAAACTGGGTTCGTATTTCTTGAACTTTCGCGAGCTGCGGCTCTTGGCGTAATGATTTTGATTATGACGATGCCGGTATATTTCCTATGGCGAAAATCAACTAGGAATGTCCGATGAAAAAAATAACTTCCGGAAGAATTCTTGCATATGCTGTCTTGGTTATTTCGAGTTTTACTTCACTATTTCCTCTTTTTTGGACATTTAGTACATCAATAAAAAATCGTATTGACACTTATGTATTACCGCCAAAGTTTTTTAATTTTCACCCAACAATAAAAAATTATATTTTGCTCTTTAAAATTGAAACTTTTCCTCATATTTATTTTAATAGTATTTTCGTTACAATTATGAGTACCTTTATAAGTTTAATTTTAGGTAGTTTGTCGGCATACGCTTTTGCTAGACGGAGTAAATTCCGTGGACGAAATTTGCTTGACGCTTTGATGATTGCGGTTCGTGCTTTACCAGCGATAGTTGTTGTATTGCCTATTTATAAGTTGAGCTCCTATTTTGGAATGTATGACTCGATCTGGACTCTCGTCTTGCTCTACGCTGGATTTAATATCCCATTTGCAATTTGGTTGTTGACTTCATTTTTTAATCAGATACCAATTGAAATTGAAGAAGCGGCGCGCGTTGATGGCGCTAGCAATACCAGAATGTTTATACAAGTAATTCTGCCATTAGCCGCACCAGGATTAGTAGCTACTGGAATCTTTATCTCTCTGCTTTCCTGGAACGAATTCTTAATTCCAGTAATCATGGCTGGCGAAAATGCGAAAACTTTGCCGGTATTCGTGGCAAGTTTTATTTCTAATAAAAACCTTGATTGGGGTCCAATGGCCGCAGCCGCCACAGTCGCAATGCTTCCGATTGTGGCTTTAACCATTTTTATTCAAAGATGGCTTGTTACCGGCTTATCAAGTGGCGCGGTTAAGGATTAGATCTCGATAGTAAAAAGCGCTTTCCTTTGGAGTTCGCTTCTGGGTTTGATAGTCCACATAAAACAGACCAAACCGCTTCTGGTATCCGTAAGCCCATTCAAAATTATCTAGGAGACTCCATGCAAAATAACCATTTATCGGTACCCCTTTAGATTTTGCATCCAAAATTGCATCTAGGTGAGATTGCAGATATTCAATTCGGTCTGAGTCTTTAATTTTGCCATCGATTATTACATCGTTCCAAGCCGAGCCATTTTCTGTGATGAATATTTCCTTAGGTTTATACTTTTGATTAATGTGTATCAGTAGTTTTGTAAAAGTTGGGGGATGTATTTCCCATCCCATTGCGGTACGTGGGACCCCAATACGTTCTACATCTTTTACAGGTACTGGAGAATTTTCTGGAGCGGCAGCAATTGTTTGGCGGAAGTAATAATTAATACCCAAAAAGTCAATAGGAGTTGCAATAACATCAAAATCACCGGGATAAATCGGCAATTCAAAAGGTATTCGATCCACCATTTTCTTAGGGTATTGTTTGGCAAATAAAGGATCAAGAAACCACTCATGATCCCAGCTATCATTCAATGTAACTGCAATTAGATCGTCCGTGTTTTCAGTTAAGGTCGACGAAGGAGTAATATTTAAAGTAATACCCACTTTTGCTGATTTTACATTCTGTCGGATTATAGGGACGGATTTTCCATGTGCTAATAAAATATGATGTGCGACTTTGACCGCAGTAGGTAAATCTTGAATTCCTGGCGCCATGCCACCCCATAAGTTACCAATCCATGCGATGCAGAGTGGTTCATTAAAGGTAATCCAATTAGTCACCCGATCACCAAAATTTCGGCTTAAAACTTCAGCATATTCCGAAAACCAATCAATGCTATCGCGGCTACGCCAGCCACCCTTATCTTGAAGTATTTGCGGCAAATCCCAGTGATACATTGTGATCCACGGTTGTATTCCTCGCGCAAGCGCCCCATCAATCAAACGATTATAGAAATCAATACCTTCTTTATTAATCCGGCCAACACCATCAGGCAAAATCCGAGACCATGAAGTAGAGAATCTGTAAGCGTCGACACCAAGCCACTTAATCAAATCAAGATCTTCATTAAATCGATGGTAATGATCACAAGCTATGTCACCGTTATCACCATTGACAACCGCGCCGGGAACTTTGCAGTAAGTGTCCCAGATAGAGGGCGATCGGCCGCCCTCAGTTACCGCACCTTCAATTTGATAAGAAGAAGTTGCTACACCCCAAGTGAAGTTATTCATTGATTTAATCGCTTACCAACAATTACTTCTGAATCCGTTTTATGAAGTATGGAGTAACCAAGTGCATCGTAAAATTTTAAACCGCGTGTATTAAGTGAAGATACTCGTAAATGGAAACCTTTTGAACCCATTTCTTGTAGTCGCCGCTCCATTGTCGTCATCATTTCTCTTCCAAATCCCTGCCCTTGGTATTTAGGCAACAAATCAATATGCCCATGAGCAGGATAGTCAGCAAGAACTACAGTTGGTGATTTAGATGGATTAAATATCTCTGCAATTAGAAATGAGCTACTTTTATGTTTTTCAAAGTTTTGGTATTTTTTTTGAATAGCTGGCCACCAATTAGTTTCGCATAATTTTTCAAAAGCGAGAGTATCAATAGTTGATAAACCATAACCAACACCAATGCCTTTTTCATCAACTAAAGCAAAAGAAGTATCCTTTGCAAGTGCTAGATACGGACCGACATAAACATCTCCTAGCATTTCGTGATCTGGGTGGTGGCCAGTGGCATCGTTTCCAGAATCACCTGTTGCTACACAAACATCGTATAGAGCGGTTTTGTCGGAGAGTTTGACGCCGCGAATAATTACCATTGGAGAAGTATTACTCTTACAGGTTGATACTTGGTCTATTCCTTATTTATAAATAAATGTTATTGATAGGCTTAAAACTAGCCTTTTTAGCGAATGACGAAATATCTGGTCTAATATTTCTTTGAATTTCCACTGGCGGTGAATCAAACCATGGAAGTACGCTCACGCTCATGTCAATCGACTCAGCGCAACAACGAGCTCGTCGCAGCTTGCTGGGACTGCTTGCGGAATTACCGCAGGGTAGCAAACTCCCAGGTGAACGGTTACTTGCTGAGGATTTTGGTGTGTGTCGAATGACAATGCGCAGAGCTATTGAAGACCTAATTCTTGATGGCCGACTTGAAAGACATGCAAGATCTGGAACATATATACGCCGTCCAATCATCAGTTCAGAAATGCGTTTGAAATCCTTTACTGAAGAATTACGGCTACGAGGAATAATTCCTAGTACAGAAGTAATTTCTTTGAAAAGAATTAGAGCAAATAAAGAGGTCGCTCATAACCTAAAAATAAGAGAGCAAGAAAATATCTATGTAGCCACCAGATTACGATTAGGAGACGGCATGCCAATTGCACTTGAAACGCTTCGCATCTCGTGCAGAGCTATTCCGATAGTTACGCAAGAGAATTTAATTGGATCAATTTACGAATATTTTGCAAATGCTTACAATGTGAAAATAGTGAGTGCCCAATCAGCAATTTCTGCCTATAAACCAAAAGTTAAAGAGAGCGAATTATTACGAATAACTTTAGGCACTCCATGTCTGATGGTAAAAATGATTGATTTTGATCAGCGTTTAAAACCAGTGATGACAGCTGAATGTATATATCGAAGTGACTTATACGAATTACAGTTAGAACTATCGGCTAGTCCAATATCTGTTGGACTAAGTTCTCGGTCTACAAGAAAAAGTGCTGGATGACCGCGATAGATCGATACCTTTCTAATATAGAATTATTACTAGCAAAATTATCCAAAAACCATGAATCTTTAGAATTGGCAGCGCAATTATTAGCAAAATCAATTGCGAAAAATGGATTAATACATGTGTTTGGCACCGGTCATTCCCACATTCTTGCTGAAGAGATGTTTTATCGTGCGGGCGGCCTAGGAGCAGTAAATCCAATTTTAGAAGAAGATTTAATGCTGCATATTAGCGCTAGCCGAAGTACCGAATTGGAACGTCGCACGGACCTTGCTGATCAGATTTTAGAAAAACAATCCATTAAAACTAATGATGTTTTTATTTTAATTTCAAATTCAGGTGGAAATTCTTTAATGGAAGCAATGGCAATTAGAATTAAAAATCATGGTGTCCCAATAATTGCAATAACCAGTTTAGAACATGCTAATTCTCCATTAGCTCGAACCAGCGGAATAAAACTACATGAGTTAGCGGATATTGTTTTGGACAACTTAGGTACTGTAGGTGATGCAAGCATTACATTTCCTAATAGTGAAATAGTTACCGGACCAACATCTAGCGTGATTGGAACTGCAATTATTAACGCACTTGCCTCGCGAGCAGTCGAAATCTTATTAATAAATGGAATCGAACCAGAAGTTTTTAGTAGTAGTAACACAAAACATGGAGATCAAAAAAATTTAAAACTTATTAATAAACTTAAAAGTCAGATTCGTATTCTATGAAAACTGCAGAGGAATTTATTGGTAAATATTTAGCAATTCAGGGTTTTGATTTTCAAGTAGAGAGCAATATTGATAAAAATCTAACGAGCGAAAGTTACCTGCTAAGTGATAAAGCTAGAAATATAGTTTCACATAGTGATTTACCAGGGCTACGTAATGGCTTGAATGCAATTATTCGATCAATATTTGATGAACCGTCAAATCATAAACCTAGATTTAAAGTAAGAGGCGTGATTGAAGGTTTTTATGGAAAACCCTGGACCCATGATCAACGCCTTCGTGGCTTAAATTTTTTTGCGTTACATAATATGAATATTTATATTCTGGCTCCGAAGGATGACCCGTGGCAGAGATTTGATTGGCGCACGCCACTCTCAGATCAATTTCTAGCCACAACTGAAGAATTGGTGGAACGTGGTAGCGATTTATTAGTTGAAATAGCCGTCTGCATTTCTCCTGGATTAACAGTTCAATATTCGAATAATTTGGATGTTGAAGCTTTGATGTTTCGTTACCGTCAATTATTAAAGATTGGCGTAACGCAATTTGGACTTTTACTTGATGATATTCCATGGGAATTGCAATTTGCTCCTGACCAAGCTCGGTATAAAACAATTGCCCAAGCTCAAGCCGACTTTGCAAATAGAGTTTTTACTGAGTTGCAGAATGATTTTCCAAGTGTGCAATTATTTGTTTGTCCACTCCAATATCATGGTAGAGGTAGCGAGCCTTACGTTACAGAATTTGGAAATTTACTTAACCCTAAAATTGCAATGATGTGGACGGGAAGACAGATTTGTTCGGAGTACTTGGAGAGTGTTGATGCCAAGCTGTTCAAAGAAAAGACTTCAAAGCAGCCGTTTTATTGGGATAATTATCCAGTAAACGACGTAGCAATGCTTCATCAATTACATGTTGGACCCATAGAAAATCGAGATGCAGATCTTGGGGATAATTCTTACGGATTAGTTGCTAATCCGATGGAGAAGTTCGAGCTCTCACTAATTTCGTTGGCAACGATTGGGGATTACCTCTGGGACTCATCCAGATACAGCCCACTAGAGTCTTGGGAGCGAGCACTTACTACTTTAGTTAAGAGTGAAATCGATCGGAAATCTTTTAGATTTTTCTTTAGAAACTGTTTTGAATCGTGTTTAGCCGTCAATCCAGCGCCAGATTTTGGCAAATTACTTGGTGACGCTACTTTGCTCTGGCGAACCGGCCGGAAAGATGAAGCGGTAATTATGCTGCGTGATTATGCAACCACCATGAAATCCCACCTTTCAGTATTAAACTCACCAAATTGTTCAATGCCATCATGGATTTCAGAGTCCGCAAGCTGGTTAATTAAGTATGAAAAAGTAGCGAATTCGTTAGCAGAAGTTGCCACAATTTTAGAACGAGCAACTATTGGATCTCATGGTGGGCTCAGTGGAACCGATATTGATATTAAACGAGTTAACGAAATTAGGATTTCCTTAGCGCAAGATCCAACCCGTATCTTTGGCGACGGGCTAGAACTTACTTTAGGGGAACTTGCAACAGAACTTTCTGTTGCAAACCGTTAGTTAAAGAGAGGTAGCTAGTGCAGAAAAATATGTTGAAGAAAATCGCACTTGGAGCGGCTTTACTTCTTGGCGCAACGACTCTTGCATCATGTAGTGGTAGTTCAAATAGCGCAGATAAAGTTATTCGAATCGCTGCTGGAAATGTTGGAGAAGGCGCTCAGAAAGTTTGGGATGCTGCAATTGCTAAGTTCAGCGCCGAGAATCCAGGTTGGACGGTCGAATTTAATACGCAAGATGATGACATTTATGAAACTGTCGGACTTGAGAATTTATTGAGTGGTGGGAATCCACCAGATGCATATTTTGAGTGGGCTGGTTCTAGAACCGCTATGCATGTTTTAGATGGCGAAGCTGCCGACATTACTAAATCAATAGCTGATTCCTCACTGAAAGACTTATTTCCTGCAACTGCATTCAATACGACAACTATTGAAGGCAAAGTTTACATGTTGCCTACTGGTTCAGACGTCACAAACGTAATTTGGTATGACAAGGATGTATTTGCAAAGAATGGATTAAGTGTTCCAAAAACTTGGGATGAATTGATGTCGATCTGTGCAAAACTCAAATCAGTAAAGCAAACTTGTTTCTCGGTTGGAAATAAAGATTATTGGGTAGCTGGTAATTGGTTCGGCCACTTATATTCTAGAATTATTGGGGAAGATCTTTATCATCAGATCATGTCTCGTAAAAAACCAATGAATTCTCCAGAATTAGTTAAAGCATTCCAAGTGGTCGCTGACCTTAATAAGAATGGTTATATCAATGCATCTGCCAATACAATTGCGGATCAAGAAGCATATACATTGTTCTTCAAAGGTGGTGCGGCAATGTTACCTATCGGATCTTGGTTAGTTGGAATCGCAGCCGAACAAGCTCCGAAGAAGAACATCGATTGGTTTAACTTGCCTGCAATAACAAACGGTGCTGGTGATCAAAACAGCGTACTCGGTGTTACTACCGGCTATGTGGTTAATGCCAAGAGCAAGAAGATTGATATGACTATCAAGTTCTTTGAAGCTTTCTTCTCTGATGAGATAACCGCGCAATGGGTTGCAGAAGGATCTGCGCCATTAACTAAGTCGGCAGCAAATGGAACTCCAAACCCGACTACAGTAAAGCTACAAGCGCTGTTAGCTAACGCGTCAAAGTTGGTTGCACCACCTGATACGGGTTATCAACTTAAGATCGCTGATGCACTAAACGTCGCTACATCTGAAGTAATGGGTGGTGCAAAAACTCCGCAGGATGCACTCGATGCTGCTGAGGCTAAACTAGCTAAAAAGTAATAATTTATTAGAAGTTAAGGAGTCCTTCGTGAAACCATCGTCGCGTTGGACTCCTTACCTTTTTATTGCTCCAGCAATTTTCTTTTTCGCATTTGCAGTGCTGCTACCTATGGTTGGAACTGTAGTTGCAAGTTTTTTTCAATGGGATGGATTTCACGATCCAATATTTGTTGGGTTCAGAAATTATGGCCGAGCCCTGCAGGACACAATTTTTTTGCAATCTTTTTTGCATGTTGGTATATATGTAATTGCAACTATTTTTTTAGAAGTAGTAATTGGATTAATTCTTGCTGGAATTGTTACCTCAAGAAAAGGTTTCAATGGTTATCGAATTGCGTTATTCATTCCAGTTTTATTACCAACAGTCGTTATCTCGGTACTATGGCGGTTTGTCTTCAACGCAGATTTTGGTTTAATCAAAGGATTTTTAGAAGCAATTGGAAAACCAGAGTGGAATCATGTTTGGCTGGGTGATAAAAGGTTTGCACTATTGGCAATTTGTTTTGTCTCGGGATGGATATACTCCGGGTTCTATCTGGCCATTTTTTATGCTGGCTTGCAAAGAGTACCTAAAGAAATCACCGAAGCGGCAGCGATAGATGGCGCCAAAAGTTGGAAAATATTCTGGAAAATAAAAGTGCCCATGATTCGGCGAGTATGGGAGGTTTCACTTTTAATCTGTATTACCGGTGGAATACAAGGATTCGATCTTTTCTACATTATGACAAACGGTGGTCCGTATTACGCAACCGAAGTACCAACCACTTACATGGTCAGGTCGGTATTTCGTGATGGCGAAGTAGGGTTTGGTTCATCTTTAGCTGTAATAGTTACTACAGCAGTTCTAATAATTGGATTCATTTACTCCAAAGTGCGTGCAAAATCTGCAGATGCGGTTGAATACTAATGAAGAAATTCTCGTTGTTATTTCACTTGTTATTATCAATCTACTCACTATTCTTTGCCGCGCCGTTAATCTGGATGGCACTTTCAGCTTTTAAAGGTAATGATGAAATATTCGAAAAACCATTTTCTCTGCCTCATAGTTATAATTTTAGAGTATTTCTCGATGCCTGGAACGTTGGTGGACTTAGTAAGTATTTTATTAATAGTGCACTTATTACCGGAATTTCTGCGCTATTAGTACTCCTATCTGCCTCACTAGCTGCATTTGCCTTTAGTCGTTTTGTTTTCAAGGGCAGCAAGCAGTTATTAATGCTCTTCATGATTGGGTTATTACTTCCAATTCAATCTTACTTTATTTCGCAAAATAAATTATTTGAATATTTACATTTAAAAGATC
>CAZMNB010000006.1:0-46621 GCA_964567545.1 uncultured Bifidobacterium sp.
ATCTGGGGAGGTTTTTGCAATGGCTTCATTTTCTGTTACTAATTCTGAGTTCGAAACGCGACAAATACATGCGGGACAAACACCCGATCCAACAAATGGTGCGCGTGCGCTTCCGCTCTATCAAACTACCGCTTACCAATTCCGCGATACAAAACACGCCGCAGATTTATTTGGCTTAGCAGAACTTGGAAATATTTACACCCGCATTATGAATCCAACTCAAGATGCGGTTGAACAACGAATTGCATCGCTAGAAGGTGGCGTTGCTGCACTTCTAGTTGCATCTGGTTCGGCTGCAACAACTTTTGCGGTGTTGAACGTAGCCGAAGCCGGCGATCATATTGTTTCGTCGCCATCACTCTACGGCGGTACCTATAACTTATTCCATTACACACTTCCAAAATTCGGCGTCGAAGTTTCTTTTGTTGAGAATCCAGATGACCCTGAGAGTTGGAAGAAAGCGATTCGTCCAAACACTAAAGCGTTTTTCGGTGAAACAATTGCCAACCCAAAAAACGATGTATTAGATATCGCTGCGATTGCAAAAGTTGCTCACGATGCGGGAGTGCCGCTTATTGTCGATAACACTGTTGCAACGCCATTCTTGATTCGTCCAATAGAACATGGCGCAGATGTGGTAATTCACTCTGCCACTAAGTTCTTATCTGGACATGGAAACGCAGTAGTCGGCGCTATTGTGGATTCTGGTAAGTTCGATTACGCAAAATATCCGGAACGATTTAAAAACTTCAATACCCCAGATCAGAGTTATCATGGATTGGTATATGCCCAAGCGCTTGGTGTCGGTTCAGCATTTGGCGCAAACCTCGCATATATTTTCAAAATTCGTTTAACTCTGCTTCGAGATATTGGCGCCGCGGTTAGCCCATTCAACGCTTGGCTCTTGGCTCAAGGCTTAGAAACATTGAGCCTTCGCATCGAACGACATGTTGAGAATGCGCAAGCAACCGCGGCTTGGCTTGAGAAACACCCACAAGTCGAGCGAGTAAATTACGCATCGCTGCCATCATCAAAATGGAATGCACTTGCTAAGAAATATGCACCAAAAGGAAGTGGTTCGGTACTTTCCTTTGAAATTAAGGGTGGGATTGAAGCTGGTAAAAAATTCGTGGAAGCGTTAAATCTCTTCTCCCACGTGGCAAATATTGGCGATGTTCGATCATTAGTAATTCACCCGGCCTCAACAACGCACTCACAGTTATCACCTGAGGAACAATTAACTGCAGGTGTTACCCCTGGATTAATTCGGTTAAGCCTTGGTTTAGAGAACATCAATGACATCAAGACTGACCTTGAAGTTGGTTTCGCAGCTGCGAAATAAAGATGGCAACATCTGATTCTTTTCGTCGAGTAACCGGGGCATGGTTGGAAAACCACGACCCCGGTGATCGTCGTTTCATAAATATCGGCGATTTAGAACTCGAATCAGGTGAAGTCCTTCCAAAGGTAACCATCGCATATCAAAGCTGGGGCGTTTTGAATGAAAGTAAATCAAATGCAATTCTGATTAACCATGCACTAACTGGATGGTCTGATGTCCCTAGTTGGTGGCCATCAATGGTCGGTCCTGGTTCACCATTTGATACTGATAAATACTTTGTAATTTGTCCAAATGTAATTGGTGGCTGCCAAGGAAGTACTGGGCCATCTTCAATTGCCCCGGATGGAAAACATTGGGGTTCTAGATTTCCAGTGTTGACCATTCGAGACATGGTTAGCGCTGAAGTTGCCTTCACTAATAAATTGAATATACCGGGCTATGTAATTGCGGTTGGGCCATCACTAGGTGGAATGCGTTCCTTGGAATGGGCAATACAGTACCCAGATCGAATTGGCGCGATCTGCACCATTGGATCTTCCGCAGTGGCAACAGGCGATCAAATTGGAAGTGCTTCAATTCAAATTAGTGCAATCAAAGCTGATCCGAACTTTTTTGGCGGTGATTATTATGAACAGGATTCTGGACCAGTGACTGGGATGGGAATTGCGCGAAAGATTGCGCATCTGACTTATCGAACCGAAGCTGAAATGGATGTGAGATTTGGGCGTGAATTGCAAGGTGATGAAACTGGTAGGTATGCGGTTGAGTCTTATCTTGATCATCAAGCCGATAAACTGCAAAATCGCTTTGACGCCAACACCTACATTTCATTAACGGATGCAATGAATTCACATGACGTGGGAAGAGATCGCGGCGGGGTAGAGGCAGCTTTAGCAACAGTGAAAGTCCCAGTCGTCGTGGTATCCATCGATTCCGATCGGCTCTTTCCGCCTAGGCTTCAGAGCGAGATTGTTGAGTTAATACCAACGGCTCAGCCAGTTAAAACTATAAATTCCCCATTTGGCCACGATGGATTCTTGATCGAGGTCGAATCGGTCGGGGAAATCATCCGCCAAACCATCGAATTGGGCTTAAAACTAGATTTTGCGGGTAGATAGACCCGCGTTTTGCGCAATTTGGTAAGAAATTGACCTGTGGACAAATTATAATATAGCCAAGAGAGCAAGACCGAAAAACCAAGAGAATTCACACCTGGTGAAGTTGCCAGACAAAACAAAGGACGATCAGTGGCTGTAACTCGTGCGCTTAAAAACGCAAGCAAGAAGAAAGTTACAAAGCCAATTGCAAAAAAAAATCTAAAGAAATCTGCGATAAAAAAAGCAGTTAAGAAAACTGCGAAGAAACCAGTAAAAAAAGTCGAGATTAAAAAAGAATTAACCGTTAAAGACGTTGAATCAATTGTAGCTGCAAAACAAAAAGTTATACGTCAGCATGAAGTTCTAGCAGAACTTGAAAAGCGTGGCGTTACATCGATCAACCGGATTCCAAAAAAAGTAGATAAAGATTTAGTTGATCAGGCACGCGCACTCGCAATCGAAGTTCCATTAGTTGTGGAAAGACTCCGCAAGGCCGGACTTGGTTCGCCATCGCGGATATTAAAAAAGAGTGAATACGCGTTAATTCAACCAAAGCCAACTCCAGTTATAGATACAAAATCTGGCGCAGCCGTCGGCGCTGGAGCAAAATCCGGTAAAAAAGTTGTTGAGAAAATCGATGGCGAAGAAGTCGAATTAGAAGAAGTTGAACTTGAAGATTTGGATGCATTAGTTGCCGACACACCAGAAGAACCAGTAGATCCAGATAAAGCTGAAGTCCGTGTCGTTAATTTAACTGAAGAATCCACTAATGAAGTAAACGCTTTCACACTTAAAGATAGCGAAGAAGATGACGCACCACCACAAACAGTATTAACTGCAGGTGCCACGGCAGACCCAGTAAAAGATTATTTGAAACAAATTGGTCGAGTTGCACTTCTAAATGCAGAACTCGAAGTAGAACTTGCGATGGCTATTGAAGCCGGACTATTTGCGGAAGCTGCCTTGAAATCTGGCAAAGGCGAAATTAAATTAGCTTCACGTACTGAAAAAATTGATAAGCGGGTGAAGAAGGAACTTGAAGAGTTGGCCGCAATTGGTCGGCGTAAAAAGAACCACTTGCTTGAAGCAAACCTCCGCCTCGTAGTCTCCCTGGCTAAGCGGTATACCGGTCGCGGAATGCTCTTTTTGGATTTGATCCAAGAGGGAAATCTAGGATTAATTCGTGCAGTAGAAAAGTTCGATTACACAAAAGGCTATAAATTTTCTACTTATGCGACTTGGTGGATTCGCCAAGCAATTACCCGTGCGATGGCTGACCAAGCTCGAACAATTCGTATCCCAGTACATATGGTTGAAGTTATTAATAAGCTGGCTCGAGTTCAGCGCCAAATGTTGCAGGATTTAGGGCGGGAACCGACCCCTGAAGAGCTCGCAAAAGAGCTCGATATGACTCCGGAAAAAGTTGTAGAAGTTCAAAAATATGGTCGCGAACCGATTTCACTTCATACCCCACTAGGTGAAGAGGGCGATTCTGAATTCGGCGACTTAATTGAAGATTCTGAAGCAATTGTTCCAGCGGATGCGGTTTCATTCACGCTTTTGCAAGAACAACTGCACTCAGTGCTAGACACTTTGTCAGAACGCGAAGCCGGTGTAGTTGCGATGCGATTCGGTTTAACCGATGGCCAGCCAAAGACGCTCGATGAGATTGGAAAAGTTTACGGAGTTACTCGTGAACGTATCCGTCAGATTGAATCGAAAACAATGTCTAAATTGCGCCACCCATCAAGATCACAAGTATTACGCGATTATTTAGATTAGGAGCTGTCATGTCGGAGAAAGTTACAATGCGAATTAAAGAAAACGGTTCCATCCGCATAACTGGAACCGTCGATATCGTAGATGTAGACGGAAATGTAATTGAAACTAAAACCGATTTTTCACTCTGTCGATGTGGTCATTCAAACGATAAACCTTGGTGCGATGGTTCGCACAAAGCTGCAGGGTTTGAAGCCCCAGCGCTTTAAAAATGTGGCCCGAACGCAATACATCGCTTTGGGCAGATTCCGCTAATCGCGTTAAACATAAAACGCTCGACCAAAATTTAGATCTTGATGTAGCAATTATTGGTGGTGGTTTTTCGGGCTTGTGGAGTGCTTTCCATTTAGTTTCTAGTAAACCAGATTTAAAGATTGCCATCTTTGAAGCGCGCCAAATCGGTTTTGGGGCAAGCGGCAGAAATGGTGGCTGGGTTTCAGCGGACTATCCCGTCTCAAAAAGTACGCTAACAAAACGGATTGGCAAGCACGCCACTGATGCGATTTTTGCAGCACTTAAAGTCGCGATAACTGAGATTGGCGAATTTGCGAATAAGTTCGCACCTGATGCAAACTTTGTAAAAGGCGGATCAATTATTTTTGCCAGAAATACGGCGCAAGCTTCTCGGTTGAAAAATACCGAAGATGAAGACCATCGTTGGTTAAAGAAGTCCGAGCTAGAAGAAAAGATTTTTATTGCAGAAGCGATCGGAGGGGTGCATACCGAATCCTCGGCAGTTGTAAACCCAATGGAGTTATTAATTGCTCTGGCAAAATTCTTAACGAGCAAAGGTGTGGCAATCTATGAGAATTCGCCTGCTTACACTGCAGAATTGGGCAAATTATTGGTAGGAAGTAATTTAGTAACCGCTGATCGGATCATCAACGCTACTGAAGCTTTTAGAGAAGCGCCTAGAGAACAAATTCCGCTCTATTCATTAATGGTGGCGACTGAACCACTTTCACCACAATTTTGGCGTGAAGTTGGAAATATAGAGCGCGCTACTTTTGCAGAAGGCTCACATTTAATAAATTATGCGCAACGAACTGCAGATAATCGGTTAGCGCTGGGTGGCCGAGGAGCACTTTATCCATATATGTCTAAGCGAAGTCCTGCAATTGAAAATTCTGCTAAAACGCATGATGCCTTACGAAGGTTGGTTAAGCGTTGGTTCCCACAACTTAGCGAAGTCCGATTCACTCATGCTTGGGGCGGTGCAATTGCGATAACGCGCGATTGGGAGCCATATGTGCGATGGGATCGTGATCAAGGTTATGGAGAATTAGGTGGTTACGCTGGAGATGGAATGACGATGACTTATTTAGCTGGCAAAGTAATGGCCGCGGAAGTTCTAGACACCCCATCAAAAATTCGAGAGCTTAGGTTTGTAAATCGACGTTCCAGAAATTGGGAGTTTGAACCGATTAGATATTTAGCCATCAATGCGTTAATAAAATTAACAGATTTATCTGATTTAGAGGAGAGAGTTACTAATAAACCAAGTCAAATAAAGCGAATTATCGAGCCGTTGACCCTTCGGTAAGTCGAGCAGTTTCATCGTGAATTTTAACCGCGACAGTTTTCAGACCTTCTGCATATTCCTTTCCGTGATGGCCACAAAATAATAATTCGCCACCCGAAATTAGAACAGCACGAACATATGCTTGCGCGCCGCATCGATCGCAACGATCTACCGCATTAAGAGGAGTTGTTTCAAGAATCATTTGTTCGGTCATTACGCTCTCCTCGTTCTGGCCTAGGTTTACTCAATTGGTTACTGCTAGTGGAACATCAAACCACTATTACCTTATTCCCCGCTCGTCGAAATACTTTTTTACGCTCGGGCGTGTCAAAATTCATGGAATTACCGACAATTTCACAGCCTAGTCGGCGCGTATGACAACTCAATTTTCGATGCGCAGATACTCTTCACCTCCGTGGCTACCGAATCGAATTCAAGTATTTCCGAAGTTTCCGCATCGGAAAATGGGTATACCGCAAAAGATCTTTCCGTCCTTGAAGGGCTAGATGCGGTACGGAAACGTCCTGGAATGTATATCGGCTCAACTGATGGCCGTGGTCTTATGCATTGTTTATGGGAAATTATTGATAACGCAGTAGATGAATCACTGGCTGGGCATTGTAAGAAAATTGAAATCAATCTAGAAAAAGATGGCTCGATAGAAGTTCACGATGATGGTCGCGGAATTCCGGTAGATAAAGAACCTAAGACAGGACTAACCGGAGTTGAAGTTGTAATGACTAAATTACATGCTGGTGGAAAATTTGGTGGCGGATCGTATAACGCAACCGGTGGATTACATGGGGTTGGCGCATCTGTAGTTAATGCACTCGCTTCTCGCCTTGATGTTGAAGTTGATCGCGATTCAAAGATTTATTGGATGTCGTTTAAGCGAGGCGTTGCCGGAATTTTTGAAGGTGATGGACCGAATGCGCCTTTCGAACCAAAATCTGGACTACGGATTATTGGAAAGGTTTCATCGAAAATAACTGGCACAAGAGTTAAATGGTGGTCAGATCGCCAAATATTTCTAAAAGATGCCGAGCATGACATTGAAGAAATTTATGCTCGAGCTCGCCAAACTTCTTACTTAGTTCCTGGAATCACGCTGATAGTTAATGATAACCGGAGCAAAGATAAGACAAGTGAGACTTTTTATCACAAAGGCGGCATTTCGGAATATTGCCACTTCTTGCAACCCGATGATCCAATTGGAGATGTAATTCGACTCCAGGGTCGCGGGCATTATCAAGAAACAGTGCCAGTACTTGATGACAAGGGCCATTTAGAGCCGACTGATGTGGAACGCGACATGGATGTAGATGTAGCAATCAAATGGGGCAACGGCTACGAGACCACTATGCGTTCCTTTGTAAACATAATTACTACCCCTAAGGGTGGAACCCATGTACAAGGTTTTGAACGAGCCCTTACCAAAACTTTCAATGATATTTTGCGGTCAACTGGAACTTTAAAGAAAAACGAACTCGATGTAATTAAAGATGACATCCTTGAAGGATTAACTGCTGTAGTCACCGTGCGAATGCAAGAGCCTCAGTTCGAGGGTCAGACCAAAGAAGTTTTAGGAACTCCTGCAGTAACCAAAATCGTCACGACAGTCGTTAGTGATGAATTGAAGAAATTCTTTACGACAACTAAGCGAATTGATAAAGCAAATGGTCGATTAATTCTAGAAAAGGTTGCGGCAGCCTCGCGCACTCGAATCTCATCGCGAGCCCATAAAGAACTGCAACGTCGAAAAAATGCGCTTGAAAGCTCTTCGCTTCCGTCAAAACTTTCAGATTGCCGATCTGAGGATGTATCCAGAACCGAACTATTTATTGTTGAAGGTGAATCTGCGCTTGGAACAACAAAGGCTGCTCGTAACTCTGAATACCAAGCTATTTTGCCAATCCGTGGAAAAATTCTTAACGTTCAAAAAGCTTCGCTTTCGCAGATGTTAGATAACACCGAATGCGCATCAATCATTCAAGTTATCGGTGCGGGTTCTGGAAAATCATTCACAATCGACGATGCTCGTTACGGTCGAGTTATCTTGATGTCAGATGCCGATGTGGATGGTGCGCATATCCGATGTTTACTGCTGACGCTCTTGTATCGATATATGAAACCATTAATCGACGACGGTCGAGTATTTGCGGCGATCCCACCATTACACCGAATTGACGTTTTAGGTGGCGGTGGCAAGAAAGGTGAAGTTTTTTACACGTACTCTGATGACGAAATGAAGAAGTTATTAATTGATTTAAGTAAACAGAGTAAACGTTGGAAAGAACCAATTCAGCGTTATAAAGGCCTTGGTGAAATGGATTCAGATCAACTTCGCGAAACCACTATGGACCCAAACCACCGCACGCTCCGCAGGATTACTGTTAAGGATGCCGCGGCTGCGGAAAAGATGTTTGAACTTCTGATGGGTAATGAAGTAGCACCCAGAAAAGACTTTATTTCAACGGCAGATATCGATCGAGATCGGATCGACGCCTAATCAATCAGTTTTGTGCGGCGCTCAGTCGCATACTTCTTAGACACCTCTGTCAATTCATCGGCCACTTGTTTACGTAGCGCATCATCACTTTTTAAAAGAGCGGTCAGAGCGGCGATCGTTGTTTTTAAGTCTTTCTGTTCACTCTCTAGTTCAAGTTTTGACATTTTAGTTAGTCGGCGAAGTGGCATATCCAAAATGTAATTGGCTTGTTCATCGCTCAATTTGAAACCTTTAATTAAGGCTGCTTTTGCTTCGGCAGCATCATCGCTACCTCTAATAATCTTAATTACTTTATCAATATCAATAATTGCTTTCAATAGGCCATCAACCAAATTTAGACGAGCTGTGGCTTTATCTTTACGAAAGTTGGAGCGGCGAGTTACTACTTCAATTCGATGATTTATAAATACTTGCAAAAACTCTTTCAAGCCAAGAGTTCTTGGTTTTCCACCAACTAGCGCAACTGCGTTGATTGAAAAAGCGTCTTCAAGTGGCGTTAATCGGTAAAGATTTTCTAGTACATCTTCCGATTCAAATCCGTTTTTAAGTTCTATTACAACCTTTGTACCCTGCTGGCCATCTGTTAAATCAATAATGTCCGAGATACCTTGAATTTTCTTTGCTTTAACTAAATCAGAGATCTTTTCCACAACTTTTTCAGGGCCAATATTGAAAGGAAGTTCGGTTATCGTAATGCCAACTTTTCTAGAAGTTACTTTGCTAATTTCAACTTTAGCCCGAACTTTAAAAGCTCCTTTACCGGTTTGATAAGCTTCTAGCACGCCTTCTTTTCCGACCAACTCGCCGCCAGTAGGGAAATCTGGGCCAGGAATAAATTTCATTAGCTGTTTGAGTGTCGCGTTCGGAGTTTCAATCAAATGCTTTGTGGCTGCGATGACTTCACCAAGATTATGCGGAGCCATATTGGTTGCCATTCCAACAGCGATACCGGTTGCGCCATTGACTAATAGGTTCGGGAATGCAGCGGGCAGGACTTGCGGTTCCAATAATTGACCATCGTAATTAGCGGCAAAATCAACGGTGTTTTCGTCGGCCTCTTCGACCATCAACATAGCTGCGGTGGCTAAACGTGCTTCGGTATAGCGCATAGCGGCTGGACCGGCATCTAATGAACCGAAATTTCCATGACCATCAATCAGCGGTAACCGCATTGAAAAGTTTTGTGACATACGAACCAGCGCGTCATAAATTGCACCATCTCCATGTGGATGTAATTTACCCATTACTTCACCAACTACACGCGCGCTCTTAACGTGGCCACGTTCTGGTCGAAGTCCCATCTCCGCCATCTGATGGAGAATTCGTCTATGTACCGGTTTTAAGCCATCGCGAGCATCTGGAAGTGCACGAGAATAAATAACTGAGTACGCGTACTCCAGAAAAGATCCTGACATTTCAGAAGAGACATCGATATCAACCACCTTGCCGGCATATTCGCCTGGCTTTGGGCCAACAACCTTCGCACTCTTCTTACTTGCTTTGCTCTCGGGCTTTTTACTCACGGGCGTGATTCTGCCAAGTAAAAGTAGAAAAGTTAGGGATTGACGGGCGGTCTTGCTCCGATAATTGCGACACATTGGGTCGCGAGGTCAATAGCGCTTCCAATTGCAGCCAGTACATCGGATTTCTCAATCCATGAGCCAATAAAGCCGGCAGCAAATGCATCGCCCGCTCCGGTTGTATCAATAACGTTTGTTGATTTTGCGGCCATATCCAAAAATTCTGTTTTATGCGAAATGGCCATCGCACCTTGTGAGCCTCGCTTGATTACAACAATTGGAACTATTTCGTGTAATTCTTTTAGCGCTAATTGAATATCGCTTCGCCCAGTTAGGTAGAAAGCTTCCTCCTCATTCAAAATCACCACATCCATTCGTGGCAAAATATTCTTCACAACTGATAGACCAATATGACTCATGGTTCCAACTGAAGCTGGATCAAAAATAATTGGGATCTTGGCGGATGTAATCGCATTAACCATAGCCACAACGCCAGTAGTTGAAGCGGGATTCAATAATGAATAACCGGAAAGGTAAACTGCCGATACATTATCTAGCGCTGGCAAATCTGAAAGGTTTAACCCTGAATTTGCGCCAGATTCTGGGAACATCGTGCGCTCACCAGTCTTATCAACCAGCACAGCAACTACTCCGGTTTGCGCACCCTTTATGACGATATTTGCATGGGTTACGCCTAAATTATCAAGCTCCGCCATGACAGCAGTACCTGCTGGATCATCCCCAACTCGGGAGACCAACTGGACTGCTCGTTTCGAGTAAGCCAACCAAGATGCAACGTTTGCGGCTGCACCACCTCCATGAGTCGAAATTTTTGCAGGAGTATCACTTCCGTAATTTATTTCTGAATTAATCCGAACCACCACATCGAGCATTACATCTCCGATGCATAAAATTAACCCCATACTTATTGGGCTGCCTTGGCAATTTGCGCAGCGAGTTTTGCATTAGATTTTATAATTTCAATATTTACTTCAAGTGATTCACCATTGCTCGCGTTGTGGAAATACTCAAGTAAGAACGGGGTTACCGCTTTCCCAGAGATATCATTGGCAGCGGCTTTTGCTAAGCCAGATTTTAATAATTCATCATGGGTTGAACGGTCCATCTCAGCACTTACAGGATTTGCAATAATAAGCGCGCAATCATTAGTTTTTAGCAGATTTCGCTTTTTTAAGATTTCTACTACTTCAGAAACTGAATCAGCGCGATGCTCAAGCGGAAAGCCAGAATCAATTAAATAGAAACCTGGGAACCGGTCAGTTTTAAAACCAACAATAGGAATCCCTAAAGTCTCTAAGCATTCTAGCGTTGCTGAAACATCTAAAATAGATTTTACGCCAGCACAGATGACCGTAATTGGAGTATTTGCTAACGCAGAAAGATCTGCCGATATATCCCAAGATTCGCGCGCACCCCGATGAACTCCGCCTAATCCGCCAGTTGCAAAAAAAGAAATTCCAGATGCATGCGCAATTTGGGATGTTGCAGCAACAGTGGTTGCGGCGCTCATTCCCTTTGCCGCAAATATGGCCAAGTCTCTAGTTGATGCTTTCGAAACGTTTCTATCATTTGCAATCTGTTCTAATTCATTTTGCGCTAACCCAACGTGAATTTCACCGTCGATCATCGCAATTGTGGCTGGAGTTGCACCATTTGCCCTAACAATTGATTCAACTTCAATGGCAACTTCTAAATTTCTTGGCCTTGGCAGGCCATGGCTAATAATGGTGGATTCCAAAGCAACTATCGGGGAGTTATTGGCAATCGCGCGCCTAACTTCAGCGGAGTAGGTACTCATAAGGATGAAGGTTATCGTCAATTTTTACTGGAAAGATACCGCTATGGCTCACTTACTCTCTGACTTATCTCAGTCAGTATTTTCAAGTCTTGGTTTGGTTGATACCAAAGACTTGCTTTCGCTTGGAGAGAGTCCGGCAGCGCGAGAATGCATTTTATTAATTGACGGTATGGGAAGCAACGCAATTTCAGAATTCGGTTCGTACCTTCCAATAAAAGATCAAATGAAATTTGTTGAAACCCTTTCTTCAAATTTTCCTTCGACAACTGTCACAAATTTAACTTCTTTAGGAACCGGAGTTCATCCGGGTGAGCATGGGATGTTGGGTTACACCATGCGAGTTCCCAGAAGTGGAACCCCTGGACGACTACTTAATGCGCTGCGATGGGATGAACGCGTTGATCCAGTCACTTGGCAGAATGTGGATACGCTTTTTGAACGAGGCGTTTCGGCTGGATTATCTGTTTCACATGTTGCTGCAAAACGATATCAAGATAGTGGCTTCACCGAGGCCGCGTTGAGAGGCGCACAATATCGTGGTGCTAATAGTTCGCTCGATTTAATAACGCAGGCTGCAATTGCGCTAGAAAAACCAAAATCATTTGCTTATATTTACATAAATGATTTAGATGAAGCGGCGCATAGCGATGGGATGGGTTCTGAGAAATGGTTAGACGCACTTGTAAAAACTAATGAACTAGTGACGGGTTTATTGGAGCGTTTACCAACTGGAACAAGGCTATGGCTAACTGCGGATCATGGAATGATCAACCGGAAAGATTTCACGGTGCTTGGTAAAGATAATTCACTTTTGGAGAATGTGACTCTTTTAGGTGGCGAACCTAGAGCTAGGCATTTATATGTTAGAGGTGGATCGGAGATTGATGTTTTAACGCAATGGCGCGAATTCTTTGGAGGTTCAGTCGAACTCTTTTTAAAACAAGATGCGATAGCTGCAGGCTTATTTGGAGAATTAGTGACTGAAAATAGCTTTGACAGATTAGGCGATGTAATCGCGGTACCTAATGGTGATTTAGTTCTAATTGAACCGGAAAAGGAAAAGCAACAGTTAGCAATGGTTGGCCATCATGGTGGACTTACAGCGGCCGAACTGGATATCCCGCTCTACGGTGGAATAGCAAGGTAAATTTATTCTTCTTCTTTATCTCGCTTTGATCCGAACATAATGTCATCCCACGAAGGAATTGAGATTCTGCGCTTTACACCATCCCGTTTGGCTTCTGGTTCGATATCTAAAGTTTCCTGGAGCGCTGGTGGCGTGGGTGCTTCAATTGGATTATCTTCTTCTTGCATCGGATCCGTTCTAACTGCTACCAATCTTGGCGCTTGGCGATCCGAATTAGATGTATCGCCCGTCGGGAAAATCATTCCATGATCGTTGCGCGGTGCTGGTTTAGCTAAACTTTCTTCGCCACCAATCCATCTCGCACCTTCATCTAGTGAGGTTAAAGTTCTCCGGGTTGCATCAAAACTCCAGATAGCAGTTCCGGCACCATCTCGGTTTGGATACTCTAAATTGATACTCCAGCTACTGTCTTCATTTCTTGAAGTGTTCCAATGGACTAGGTTCATATCTACGCCACGGGGTGCTAAACGATGCAAAACTAAATCTCCGAGAGTTTGTGATTGAGAATCTTTTCGGAGCGGAGTTTTCTGTGCTAACTCCAAAATGTATGCACGTTCTTGCATGATCGGTCCAGAAAATCTCTCAATTTTTTCCATCGAAACATTCCCTAGTCGCGAAATTTCATCAGCGCTTTCGCCTGCGCGCAATCGCGCTTGAATCTCCTTAATAGTCATTTCTTCTGGAGTCTGTTCTTGAACAGCGGAAAGTCTGGCTTGATTAACAGTTGCGCGGAGAGAATCACTTATTCTAACTGTGTACTTAGCGCCGCCATTGTCGGTTAGTTCCAGATGATTGCCATCTTCGGAGCGACCCAATACCCGAAGATCCTTATTATTGATTGGCTGTTCTGAATTCACAGGGAAAGATTGCCACAAATCATTGGTTAAGTCGGGGATAACACCCTAGAAAACGGGTCTAATGCCTATTCAGTTCTTGGTTTTAGCCAGACTTTAAAGTAAATAATCAAAGTGAATATCGAAAGTCCCATAGAAATCACGGGCACAATAAATGCGGTTTGTGCACCAGTGGTATCAATAATGTGACCCGTGATTGCACCAGGAAACGCACCACCCAATATTAATCCAGAGAGTATCCAAGCTAGCGTTTCAGTAACCTGGTTTTCTTCCACTAAATTTTGAGCTGCGGTGTAGGCAGCAACAATCAATGGTGCGATGCAGATTCCGTTTAGAAAAAGAGCAATTGATAAGGTGACAAAATTACCCGGAGATAGTTTCGCCGCAAATATTAGCGGGAGCGTGAAAATAGCTAGCGCAATCGTGAAAAATATAAATCTATGGTTTGCTGCTATTTTCCAATGCAGTGCGCCATTAATAAAAGCAGCAATTAAACTTCCTAGCGCCCAGATAGCGTAGAGCAATCCAGTCTGTGATTTAGCGCCGTATTGATCAGCATAGCCAACAATTATTAATCCGGTTGCTGCAAAAGAAGCGCCGGTAAATATGAAAGGAAAAAATATTGCTTGAACTTCTGCTTTGAATATTGGGTTCTTATGCTTGATGCCTTTTACTTTTGGATGTGGCGTGGGTTCAGTTTCCGTTTGCGCCATAAATAGGATCGAGCCAACGGTTAGGAAAATTGCGGCGGCGAAAATACCTGCCGAAGGTCCGATATTTGTTGCGCATAGCGTTGTAATTATTGGTCCAACCATAAACACAATTTCATCTAATAGCGATTCAACCGAGTAGGCAGTATTCATCAATTTTGAATCTCCGTTAAGTACAAACGACCAGCGCCGTCTGACCATTTGTCCAGTTCCAACGAATACGCCTTCAAAAATAATTAATAAAAGAAACCAGCTCCACTTTGGTGCATCAAATCGAATTACCGTCAAGAAACCAAGCAGTGCGCTGAGATGAATTGGGACTGCAATCGCGAGGATGCGACCTTGTCCATATCGGTCAGCAGCACGTGACCACAAAGGAGCAACGAAGGCAGCCATGAGCGCGCCAATCGCTGTGAAAGTACCAGCTAAGGCATAAGAATCTGTTTTTGCTACAACCACAAAAACTATCGCGATCGACATCATTGAAATTGGCATCCGCGCGATGAAAGCAGCAAGGGAAAATCGGAACGCACCTTTCGTTCTATAAATATCTAAGTAAGGCGCAATCATGGGGATAGCCTAGCCATGGTTAGATTGGGATATGGCATTTGATGGCGACCTAAAAGTTCTTTGTGACCTAGCTATTGAGGTAGCAAAAAAAGCTGGCGACTTATTAATGCGGCGACCTGCGGTATTTGATTTATCAGAGAAATCGTCGGTCTTAGATTTTGCAACACAGATGGATATAAAAAGTGAAGCGCTCATTGTAAAATCTTTATTGGACGCAAGACCTGATGATGGAATTATCGGCGAAGAAGGCGCTGATCGTGAAAGCAAAAGCGGTCTTACTTGGGTAATAGATCCGATAGATGGCACAGTAAATTATTTTTATGGTCTACCCGGTTGGAATATAAGTATTGGTGTAAAAGATGAAACTGGCGTAATTGCGGGAACAGTGTTTTCGCCTACAACTAATTCACTTTGGTGGGCAACTCGTGGCGGTGGTGCTTTTTATAATGGAGAAAAAATTCATTGCAACAATCCAGTGACTTTAGATAATGCGTTAATAGCATCAGGTTTTGGTTACGACCGACTGGCTCGAATTTCGCAGAGCGCTGATATTGCTAAATTACTTCCAATCATTCGTGATATTCGCAGGAATGGTGCTGCAGCAGTGGATCTATGTTATGTAGCCATGGGCGCAGTCGATGCATATTTTGAAACGGGACTTAATGAGTGGGATTTAGCTGCCGGCGGTTTAATTGCGATGGAAGCGGGGGCTGTAATTTCAGATAGGAATGGTGGTGCTCCTGGAAAATCTATGGTTCTGGCTGCTGGGCCAGCCCTGCATAGCCAGTTACTAGCCGCGCTCGCGATTTAGTACTTTCCCGCTTGCTATGGCAAGATACGGGGTCTGTCGGGTGATAGCTCGACTAGCTACACCTCAAAAAGTGTGAAATAGCGTTAGGAAAAATAATGAACGTGCTCGATGCGGTCGATTCCGCTTCTCTCCGCTCCGATATCCCAAACTTCCGTGCTGGCGATGAACTAAAAGTTCACGTTCGAGTTATCGAAGGCAACAAGAGCCGAATTCAGGTTTTCCAAGGCGTGGTTATCGGCCGTCAAGGTTCGGGTGTGCGTGAGACTTTTAATATTCGTAAAATTTCCTATGGTGTTGGCGTAGAGCGCATTTTCCCAGTGCATGCTCCAGTAATTGAAAAGATTGAATTAGTCCGAAAGGGCGAGGTTCGTCGCGCCAAACTTTACTTCTTAAGAGATCTACGCGGTAAGGCTGCAAAGATCAAAGAGAAGCGCGGTGGCGATGACTTAGCAGCCGCTTATTCAACAACCACTACATCGATTCTCGATGAAGTGAAGCCAGTTGCGGCAGAAGCTCCAGCTGAAGCGGTTGTTGAAACTTCAGATGCGCAAACAACGGAAGCTTAACTCTCTAGGAGAAATTCCACTCCTTGTAATTGTTGCGCTGGTCGTCTCAATTGTTGTAAAAACTTTTTTAATTCAATTCTTCTATATTCCATCTGGTTCAATGGAGAATACGCTCCAAGTAAACGATCGCGTTGGCGTGAATAAAATTGCGAATTTCTTCAGCGATATAAAGCGCGGTGAAGTAGTCGTATTTCGAGATCCAGCTGGTTGGTTGCCAGAACCAGATCCAGCATCTAATGGCATTGTCGGTAAGGCTAAATCGGCTTTAGTCTTTCTGGGAATTCTGCCAAACCCTGCAAAACAATTTCTAATTAAGCGCGTTGTTGGCGTTGGCGGGGATCACATTGTTTGCTGCGATGCCACGCATCATTTAAAAGTTAACGGAACCTCAATCAAAGAACCATATATTTTTGAAGGCGATCGCCCAAGTGATACTGATTTTGAAGTTACTGTTCCGAAAGGATTCATCTGGGTCATGGGAGACCATCGGAGCGCCAGCGCTGATTCCAGATTTCATACCGATGACCCACACAAAGGCATGGTTCCGCTCACTGCAGTTACTGGACGAGCATCATTTGTAATCTGGCCGCTTAAACACGCAAAATTTTTAGACGCAGGTAGTGATTTATCAAAAGTTTCTGCAACCAAGTAATAGTAATTGAACTTTGAATTAAATGATTGAAGCCAAGCTAATCAGCACCGGCTTTAAAAATATCGCTGGTGTCGACGAAGCTGGCAGAGGTGCATGTGCTGGTCCGCTGGTAATTGCAGCAGTAATTCTAAATAATCCACTTTCCAAAGAATTTACAGAAGTACGTGATTCTAAAGAACTTTCTGAAAAAAAGCGGGAGCAACTTTTTGAGGTTATAACTGCAAATTCCAACGCTTACTCGATTATCGTAGCTTCAGTTATAGAAATTGATAGCGGTGGTGTTCATAAAGCAAATATTGAAGGCATGCGCAGAGCAGTTCTCGGCCTTAATTTGAATCCTGATTACGTATTAACTGATGGATATCAGATTGATGGTTTAGCAATCCCAGCACTTGCGGTATGGAAAGGCGATCAAGTTTCGCTCTCTATAAGCGCAGCCTCAATCTTGGCCAAAGTCACTAGAGATCGAATTATGCGCGAACTCGATTTGGATTTTC
This sequence comes from uncultured Bifidobacterium sp., assembly GCA_964567545.1. Classification (GTDB taxonomy): domain Bacteria; phylum Actinomycetota; class Actinomycetes; order Nanopelagicales; family Nanopelagicaceae; genus UBA7398. The sequence continues at coordinate 17,396 of CAZMNB010000006.1, forward strand.
CAGAATATGGGTTCTCGTCACATAAAGGTTATATAACAGCCAAGCATTCAGCTGCGCTTGTAAAATTTGGTCCAGCCAAGGTACACCGCAAATCGTTTGCAAACATTGCAGAACTTATTAACAAAGGTAATTAATCCACATTAAATACAGCTTCAAAAATATTTAGAGATTTGAATTCATACGCTTAGGTAATGGCAAAAAATAAGCAAGCAGCGTTGATGGGTGAAGTTGGCGAAACGTTTGTAGCTAATTATCTAAAGAAAAATGGGTATGCAATTCTCGCGCGAAATTGGCGAATCAAGGAGGGGGAAATAGATCTAGTTGCGCTCTCTTCCACAGGCAAAATTACTTTTGTAGAGGTTAAATCTCGTTCATCGTTAGCCTTCGGTCACCCATTGGAGTCAATCACCGCGGAAAAGGCCTACCGATTACAGCGATTGGCGTTGGCTTGGTTGGTTTCAAATTCAAAATTTGGTGCAGATTACCAAATCGATGCTGCTGCAGTAATTATCTCGCCTTCGGGTGGAGTGGAAATAGATTACCGCGAAGCGGTCTTATGACAATTGGAGTAACGCATGGCGTTAGTTTGATCGGGTTAAGTGGAACGTTAGTACAGATAGAGGTAGATATCGCAGATGGCCTACCGCATTACTCATTATTAGGTTTACCGGATTTAGCCTTAACAGAATCTAGAGATCGAGTTCGATCAGCATTAATCAATTCAAAAGAGTTATGGCCAAATAAGAAAGTTACAGTATCGCTTTCCCCTGCGTGGCTACCCAAGAGCGGTTCCAATTTCGACCTACCTATCGCAGTTGCGATCCTGGCTGCGCAACAAGTTATTCCGATAGATCGATTACAAAGAACAGTTTTCTTTGGGGAATTAGCATTAGATGGCCGAATCAGAGAGGCACGCGGAGTTTTACCTGCGTTAATTTCATTAAGAGATGGCGAGATTGAAACAGTAGTTGTACCAAAAGCAAATACCGGAGAAGCAAGATTAGTTTCTGGCTTAGAGATAGTTCCAATGGAAAACATATCCGAACTTTTGAAATGGTTACGAACCGGGGTACGAGCCAAAGTCAATGAGCTTTTTTCGATTGTGAAAAATAGTAGTTTTAAAGATTTATCCGAAGTTGCGGGGCAACCAGAAGCTAGATATGCATTGGAAGTTGCAGCAACTGGTGGCCATCACATCTTGATGATTGGACCACCAGGCACTGGCAAAACCATGCTTGCTGAACGACTACCTTCATTACTTCCAGAACTAGGAGAGCAGGAATCTTTAGAAGTTAGCGCGATACATTCAGTTGCTGGTGTTTTGAAGGAGCGCGGTTTATTCTCTAGAGAACCTCCTTTTATTTCACCACATCACACAACCACTCGAACGGCAATGGTTGGCGGTGGATCAAACACAATCAAGCCCGGAGCTTGTTCGTTAGCGCATAACGGAGTTCTGTTTATAGATGAAGCGCCAGAATGCGTTGTAGGCGTATTAGATGCGCTTCGCCAACCATTGGAATCAGGGGCAATCACAATTACGCGAGCAATTGGTAGCGCAACGTTTCCAGCAGATTTCATACTTGTGCTTGCAGCAAACCCATGCCCGTGTGGTCGATTAACTGGCAGAGGTCGTAGTTGTACCTGTTCGTCATTACAAATCAGGCGCTATCTAAATCGATTATCTGGTCCACTTATTGATCGGATCGATTTGAGAATTAAAGTTGAACCGCCAACCAGGACAGCTTTTGCTAGCGGAGAAATAGGAGAAAGCAGCACCTTGGTTAGAGAACGAGTTGCGGTTGCCAGAAAACGTGCCGCAAAACGGTTTCATCTATTCAATATTTCTAGAAATGCTGAAATTCCAGCATTTGCACTTCGAAATGAATTCAAAGCTGAACGCGCCGGCATGTCGTTATTACATAATGAAATGGATCGTGAAAATCTCACAGCTAGAGGTTTTCATAAAACATTGAGACTTGCTTGGAGCATTGCTGATCTTGCCGAACATGATTTTCCGCTTCTCGAAGATGTAAAACGGGCACTTTCATTGCGCGAAGGGATGGATCTTTTCGGATGAATTCATTTGCAGCAAGGTTGAGACTATTTGCAGCTATTGAGGGTGGATCAACTTTCTGGAGCAATGAAATTTCAACTTTAGGTGCTGATTTAGTTTTGGATAAAATAACCACAAACGGTTATCCAGAAAATAAGAATTCGATTGGCTATATTGCTAAAGAAGTTATTAGTTCAAACGCCGACAAAATATTCTGCGAAATTGATCAAGCAGGAGCAGTATTTCTGACGCCCGAATCTTCCCAGTGGCCAGCTTGTCTAAATGATCTAATGGCGCCACCAATTGGAATAGTTGTAAAAGGTACGCTTACCAGTGGAAATTGCGTTTCAATTGTTGGCACTCGAAATCCCACATCTTATGGAGTTCGGATAGCAAGTGAGTTTGCTGCTGGGTTTGTTGACCATGATTGGAGCGTTATTAGCGGTGGTGCATATGGGATAGATACAGCTGCGCACAAAGGGGCGATTGCTGGTGAAGGAATTACCATTGCAATCCTTGCATCTGGAGTTTCGGTTAATTACCCAGCAAGTAATGAGCGACTTTTTTTGGAGATTGCAGAAACTGGGGCATTGGTCTCTGAGGTAATGCCAAATGTAAGAGCTAAACCCGAAAGATTTCTAACCCGAAATCGGATAATCGCAGCATTGTCGCTTGGAACGATTGTGGTGGAAGCGGCGCTAAGAAGTGGATCACTACGCACCGCAAGAGATGCAGCCGAAATTTATCGAACCGTAATGGCAATCCCCGGACCAATTACTTCACCAACAAGTGATGGTTGTCATCGCTTAATTGCCGAGCGATGCGCTGAAATCGTCACATCAGCCAATGATGCGATTGAGTTGATGAGCCCATTAACGGGTACGCTCTCCTCTGATGAGTCAAGATAATAATGAAATCAAACACCGTGCAGGTTTTATTGCAATTGTAGGTCGACCAAATACTGGTAAATCAACTTTAGTAAATGCGCTGGTAGGTTCAAAAGTAGTAATAACCTCGCATCATCCCAACACCACACGAAACGCTATTAGAGCAATTGTTTCGCAACCAAATTACCAACTTGTATTAGTTGACACCCCTGGAGTTCATAAACCAAAAACAATGCTCGGTAGCCGATTAAATGCCATGGCAAGCCAAAGCATGGATTCAGTTGATGTGGTTGCGATTTGTTTACCAGCCAATGAAGAAATTGGTCATGGCGATCTATTTATTGCAAAAGAAATGGCTTCACAACGGAGTGCTAAAAAGATTGCCCTTTTGACTAAAACTGATGTTGTTAGCAACGAAGAATTACCGCCAAAATTATTAGCTATTGCAAAACTTGCCAAAGATGCTGGCTTTATTTGGGATGAAGTTGTGCCACTATCCGCAAAAAGAGGTGATCAGGTGGCTTTAGTCATGGAACTCTTTGCAAAATATTCGCCAGAAAGTCCAAGTTTTTATCCAGACGATATGTTAAGTGATCAATCACTCGAACATACGATTGCGGAATACATTCGCGAGGCCGCAATAGTTGATGTTTTCGACGAAGTCCCGCATTCAATTATGGTGGTTGTCGATGAGATGTCTGAGCGTGAAAAACGAATACCGAATGAACGACCTTTCTATGATATTCACGCCACAATTCACGTTGAACGCGATAGTCAGAAATCCATAATTTTGGGAGAGAAAGGCGAGCGGTTAAAGAAAGTTGGAACAGTTGCTCGTTTGGAGATCGAACGGCTAATTAAAGGCCGAATTTTCCTTGGCTTGCATGTAAAAGTTTCGGCTAATTGGCAGAAAGATCCAAAGGCGCTTGGGCGAATGGGATTTACTGAATAAAGCCTGATTCATGTTTTCGACTCGCAAGAAATGAACCTACTAACACAAGTGGCAAACCGATAACTATCCCAATGGTGAGTGGTTCAGAAAGTACAATTACACCTAATAATACGGCGACCATGACATTCATATAAGTTACCAAAGATGCTCTAGCCGCTCCGATTTTTCGCAAAACTAAAAAGAAAGAAATAAATCCACCGCCAGTGCAGAAAACTCCAAGCACAATCAAACTAAATATAGCTTTTGTCGATGGCACTGCTGTTGGAAAACTTGCAATTGCAAATGGAAAATAGACAATTGCAGTCATCGCCATCGCCACCGCATTTATTGCCATTAGGTCGGCATTTGGTAGTTTCTTAACAATCATATTCACAGCCCAGGCGTAACCAAGTGAGGCCAAAAGAACTTCACCAATTGCCAATCCATTTCCAATATTATTAAAAGTTTCTAATCCAACCAAGAAAATAACTCCAGTAAAACCAACGCCGAGCCCTACTATTCGCTTGCCCTCCCAAACAGTTTTATCGCCATAAATTGAAGCAAAAACGGTCGCCCAAATCGGAGTAGTGCAAACCAAAAGACTCGTTAAGCCAGATGAAAGTTTTTCTTGAGCATTAGTTATTAAAAACCAAGGTCCGATTAATTCTCCAATTGCGTATAGAGAAATTAGTTTCCAATGTCGAATCTCAGCGCCAAGCGTTTTCTGCGCAATTGTCACAGCGCCTAAAATTAATGCGCCAATAGTTACTCGAACGAATACGATTATCGCTGGCGAAAGTTCGTCGACTGCAATGGATATGAAAAGGTAGGGAATACCCCAAAGAACTCCAGCTATTACGAACAAGAACCAATCTCTTGATTTCACTTAATTGTTACTGCCTTTCAACGCCGCGATTGATGAATTTCGCTAAAGGTAAGGGGCTAACGGTAGACTGTCCAAGTCAACGAAGACCAAATTGATGCGATTTATCTCATATATTGTTGAAATTGGAGCAAATATATTATGCGTTTTGGAGTTTTAACTGGTGGCGGAGATTGTCCAGGTTTAAATGCAGTTATTCGAGCGCTAATTCGTAAAGGCGTAAAAGAATATGGTTTTGAATTTGTTGGTTTTCGTGATGGTTGGAAAGGTCCACTAGAAGGTCTCACTATGCCGTTAGATATTGCGGCAACGCGGGGAATTTTGCCAAGAGGCGGCACGATCCTTGGATCTTCCAGAACAAATCCATTCAAAATTGATGGTGGAGTTGAAAAGATTAAAGAGAATTTGGCAAAGATGGGAATTGACGCCTTAATTGCGATTGGCGGCGAAGACACACTAGGAGTAGCTACAAAGTTGGATCAACTTGGTGTAAAAGTTATTGGTGTGCCAAAAACTATTGATAATGATTTAAATAATACCGATTACACATTTGGCTTTGATACTGCTGTGAATATTGCAGTAGAAGCAATTGACAGATTACATACCACAGCCGAGTCTCATCATCGCGCACTTATAGTCGAGGTCATGGGGCGGCATGCTGGTTGGATTGCCTTGCACTCTGGGCTGGCTGGCGGCGCAGCATGTATTTTGATTCCAGAAGTCCCGTTTAATATAGAAAAAGTTTGTGAATGGGTTGAATCTAGATTTAAATCAAGTTATGCCCCAATAATTGTGGTTGCCGAAGGTGCACTTCCCGAAGATGGCGACTTAACAACTAAAGATAAAACCTTAGATGCATTTGGCCATGTGAAACTATCTGGGATAGGGGATTGGCTTGCGCAAGAGATAGAAAGACGTACGGGTAAAGAAGCTCGAACTACAATCCTTGGCCATATCCAACGCGGTGGAACTCCAACTGCATTCGATCGAGTATTAGCAACTCGTTTTGGATTGCATGCAATCACAGCTGCTTATGAAGGTGACTGGGGCAAGATGGTTGCGCTACATGGCACCAAAATCGCTCGGGTTCCATTGGCATCTGCTACCGAGAAACTTAAAACCGTTGATCCAGAGCTATTAAAGGAGGCTGAGATTTTCTTTGGTTAATTGGCCCCGCCATTAACTAAAACTTCTCTATCCTTTCCCAATGACTAGCGCATCCAATTCAGCCCAAATTGAGGCGTTATTTAACGCGTCTCTAACCGCTGCGCAACAACCAACTTGGCCAGACCAAGCCGAGGTCGATCTCGCGGTCGCAGAATTGCGGGCGTTGCCGCCACTTGTCTTCGCTGGCGAATGCGATAACTTAAAAGAGCGGGTCGCGCTAGCCGCAGCTGGAAATGCATTCTGGTTACAAGGCGGAGATTGCGCGGAAACTTTTGCAGGTGCGACTGCTGATTCCATTAGAAATAGAATAAAAACAATTTTGCAGATGGCAGCCGTTTTACAATATGGAGCGAGCCTGCCTGTGATCAAGGTGGGCAGAATGGCAGGGCAGTTTGCTAAGCCACGAAGCAACGATAATGAAACTCGAGATGGCGTTACCTGGCCGGCATATCGAGGTGATGCCGTAAACGATTTAGAATTTAATGAAAAAGCAAGAACTCCAAATCCAAATCGTATGGTTAGGGTTTATAACACTTCTGCGGCAACTCTTAACTTAGTCCGCGCTTTCACTCAAGGTGGCTTTGCTGATATTCGACACGTTCATGAATGGAATAAAGGGTTTATTAAAGATTCAAAAATTGGACCACGATACGAAGCCATGGCAAAGGAAATTGGAAGAGCGTTAGCGTTCACTAAATCAGCAGGGGTCGACCCCGAAGCTTTTAAAACAGTGGATTTTTATTCAAGTCACGAAGCGCTAATTTTGGAATATGAAAAGGCCCTAACGCGTATTGATTCTCGAACCGGCGATGCTTATGATGTCTCAGCTCATTTTATTTGGATCGGCGAACGAACTAGACAATTAGATGGCGCACATATGGACTTTGCTGCAAAAGTAAAAAATCCAATCGGGGTGAAAATTGGACCAAAAACTACTTCGGATGAAGCGCTAGCAATCATTAAAAAACTTAACCCAGAAAATGAGCCCGGACGATTAACTTTTATCTCCAGAATGGGCGCTGGAAAAATCAGGGAATTGTTACCAACCATCGTTACCGCAGTAAAGGAATCTGGCGCAAATGTTCTATGGGTCTGTGACCCTATGCATGGCAATACCTATGAAGCACCGAGTGGTTATAAAACTCGTAGATTTGACGATGTAATGGATGAAGTTCGTGGCTTCTTTGAGGTCCACAAATCATGCGGCACTCATCCAGGGGGCATTCATATTGAGCTAACCGGGGACGATGTGACCGAGTGCGTTGGTGGTGGCGAGGAAATCTCGCATGAGGATTTAGCAACACGTTATGAAACCGCTTGCGACCCTAGACTAAACCATACCCAATCTCTCGAGTTAGCTTTTTTAGTTGCTGAGATGTTACGAGATCGTTAAACCCACTATTTAAATATTTTTAATTACGACCTAAGATTCTCGAATGCTGTTGCGAGTTAGTCACAAAACCCCGCTTGGCCAACTTCACATTATTGCGGACGAACATGTCGTTCTGGCTTCTGGTTTCGGCGAAGTTGAAAACCTGATTAATCGATTAGAAGAAAACGATCGCTTACGTGAAATATCGAAAGTTTCGAAAATCTCCATGATTAGCGATTTGGTGTCAGATTACTTTGATGGAGAATTAACAGCTTTTGATTCGATTTCAGTGAGACAGGCTGGTGCAACTTTTTCGCAAGCGGCGTGGAAGGCAATGCGTAAAATAAAAGCTGGAAAAGTAATTACCTATGCGGATTTAGCAAAGCGGGCTGGCTCACCAGAAGCAGTGCGTGCTGCTGGAACTGCTTGCGCAAAGAATTTAATTGCCCCAATAATTCCGTGTCACCGAATCGTTAAAACTGGCGGCGCACTAGGAAATTATGGTTATGGCTTAGATTCTAAAGAGTGGTTATTACGCCACGAGGGCTTTTTGCAATAATTCAGTAAGCACAACTGCGGCCCGCTCAACTAATTCGTCAGTTAGATCCAGATGCGTAACTAATCGAACATACTTTGGGCCAATTGCGCTTACCCAAATACCTGCATCTCTAGCTGATTGCGCGAATGTTGCGGAATCGATATTTAAGGAACCCAATTCAATGCCGACGATATTCGTTACTACTTTGCTGGCATCCACGACACCTGGTGCGACTTTTTCGCAAGCCTTAGCGAGAATTTGTGCTCTGCGGTGATCTTCTTTGAGAAGTGGAATGTTGTTATCTAAAGCGTAGTGCCCGGCTGCTGCAATAATTCCAACTTGGCGCATTCCGCCGCCATATCTTTTACGCCAGATGCGCGCTTTCGCAACGTTTTCTTTACTGCCAAGCATCAAAGAACCAATTGGGGCGCCTAAACCTTTAGATAGGCAAACGCTAATAGTGTCGAAATACTTACCTATCTCTCTAAATTCAAAACCTTGCGCTACATGAGCATTCCAAATCCGCGCACCGTCTAAATGCAGATACATTCCGGAAGCGGCAGATGCGGCACGGAGCGTAGCTATTTCAGAAATTGGTTGAACTGTACCGCCACCAAAATTATGGGTATTTTCTAGAGCTATCGCGGTCGTAGAAACCAAATATGGCCCTGAGTTCGGCTTTGCAATTTCCATCGGGGCGCTAGCATCCAAGATTCCGTGGTCCGACGGCCAAGTTCGCGTGGTAATTCCACTAAATACAGCAGCAGCACCTAACTCAGCCCGGGCTATATGCGAATTTGTATCACATATTAATTCTTCACCGGGATTTACTAACATTCGAATTGCCAATTGATTTGTTAACGAACCGGTAGCCGCAAATAGTCCAGCTTCTTTGCCAAACATTTCTGCCACACGTTCTTCGAGAGAGTTTACGGTTGGGTCGTCACCAAAAACATCATCGCCAACTTTTGCACTAGACATTGCCACGCGCATTCCTTCAGAGGGCCGAGTAACGGTGTCTGAGCGAAGATCAACTATTTGATTGGAATCGGAAATGGACATGACCCAATCCTCTCATGAAACTATTTTTCGGTTAACACTATCAAGTACATAGATACCAAAACCAAAACTCCGCCAACGATAATTTTGGGCGTGAGCACTTCGCCGCCAAACCAGACTGCAAATAAGGCAGCAAATACCGTTTCATTTGTTATCAAAACCGCTACGGTAGTAGGGGACATTACCGATTGCGCCCATGTTTGAATTATGAAGGCAAAGGCTGTTGCAAAAACTGCACAAAAAACTACAACTCCCCAAACGCCTTTGTCAGGTGGCGCAACATAACCGCCCGAAATTGATGCAATTCCAGTTATGACTGAGCAGGTAGCAAGCTGCATTATTGTCATTGCGTAGGTATCTCTACCAGCGCTCCACTCACCTAAGGCAATAATGTGGGCGGAGAAAAACAAAACACAAATTAGAACTAAAAACGCACCAAAGTTAATTGAAAATCCTTGAAACGATAACAGTGTTAATCCAAGAGTAGCAATGGCAACTGCTAACCAAGCTTTACTTGAAACTTTTCGATGCAAAAACGAAGCTGCTATAAGTGGCGTTAAAACAACATAAAGGCCAGTCACAAAACCGGTGATAGCAGCAGTGGTATGGCTCAATCCATAAGTTTGAAAAATGAAACCTAAACCCAAGAAACATCCAGCTCCAATGCCCCTTAGGGCCAAATCTTTTTTAATCAATTTGAGTGCGCCAGGCCGCAATAAAATCAAAATTAGAGTTGCAAGTGAGAACCTTGTAAATAAGAAATCATTTACTGGTTGTCGGCTAATGGAATCTTTCATTAAAACAAAGGTTGCGCCCCACATTGCAGCTACTGCAATTAATGCAAAAGGTGCAAGTTTTAGTCGTAATGAGTGCTTCATGAATTGATAGCGCTTCTAAATTTCTTCAAAAGCGCAACCTCTTTGCCATGCTCTGGCTCCTCACCTGGAGTCTCAAGGATGAGCGGTGCGTTCTGCACTGCTGGATGGGCGAGCAATTCCTTAAATGGATCTAATCCAATCTCACCTTCACCAAGATTTTGATGACGATCTTTAAGTGCGCCAAGCACGTCCATTGAGTCATTTGCATGGATCAATTGAATCCGTTCAATTCCGGCAATTTGTACAAGTAAATCTATGGTTTCAGTCATGCCCCCTTTCTTTTTAATATCGTGGCCGGCGGCGAATACATGACAAGTATCGAGACAAATCCCAACTTTTGGATGGTACTCAAACGCCTTTAAGTAATTCTCTAAATCATCTAATTTCTTTACTAAAGATTGACCTTGACCTGCCGTCGGCTCGAGAAGCAACATTGGCGATGCATCAGATAAATTTTCCAATACTGGAAGCATGCCCTTTTTTATTTGTTTCCAGGCATTTTCAACATGATCCACATCAACTGCAGAACCGGTATGAATTACAACGCCAAGTGCACCGATATCTTGACCGCGTTGTAAAGAGTATGCAGTGGAGCGAATTGAATTTTCGTAGGTGCCTACCGTAGGTGAACCCAAGTTGATTAAAAATGGTGCGTGTACATAAGCTTCGATATCTAACTCGATGCATTTTTCGCGAAATGCCAAATCTGCAGCGGGATTTGCTTCAGGTGTTGCCCAACCTCGGGGGTTGGAAGTAAAGACCTGTATCGCCTCAGCTTTAATTGATTCGGCATAACCAATTGAGCGTTTTGCCATACCGCCACTTGTTGGAACATGAGCTCCAATTCGTGGTCGCATTAATTTACCCGTTTTAGCTTTAGACATTCGGTCAGCCTACAGTGATTGTGATTTTCGAGCCACGTTTAACTTTCGTGCCAGCTTTCGGCGAAATATTTGTAACGGTTTTAATCTTCTTAGTGCCAAATTTCTTAACAATCACTTGTAGATCACTATTTACGAGATCTTTTGTAGCGTCTGCTATTCCTTTATTTAGCACGTTTGGAACAAATACGAATTGGGAACCTTTCGAAACTATCAATTCAATGGCACTTCCTTTAGCGATAGCTTGGCTACCGTCAGGTGATTGCTTAACAACTAAACCTTTCATGATTGTTTCATCAAATGCATAAATTACGTTAACCTTGAAGCCAGCATCAGTTAATTCATTTAAGGCTTGTTCGCCGCTCTTTCCTAGGTAGGCTGCCGCAGCTACCTTTTCGACGCCTTTGCTAATTACGAAATTTACAACGGTATCTCGTTTTACCTGTTCGCCATTTAACGGGCTAGATGAGATTATGTAGCCAAGCGGTATCTCGCTATTGAATTCTTCGGATTGGCTGCCAACTTTTAAATTTTGTTCTATTATCAATTTACTTGCGGCGTCGGGTTTCAAACCTCTTAATTGCGGGACGTTGTATCTCTCTTTTCCTTTTGACACGTTTAGATAAACAGTGCCGCCACTTTCAACTTTTCCACCACCACCTGGAATCGTTGATATTACTTTCCCGCTGGCAATATCTTCGCTATATATTTGATCCTTTACTGAAACTTGTAAACCAAGTGGCAAAATTTGAGAAGTTGCACTTTTAACAGTAAATCCCACGACTGAAGGAACTACCACCTTCGCACCTGGACCCAAAATTACAAACCAAGTGATTACTCCGATTGAAATCGCAATGGCTAGGGCGATAAACCGATTCCGTTTAATCCGTTTTGAAAGTTTGCGCTTTTTGCGAATTTCAGCCGTATTAGAAACTTTCGCATCTTCTTTTTTCAGCGTATCGACCGTTGATTCCCGATTTACTACTTGCTCGGTTTTTGAAATTAGCGCGGCCATACTCTTGGGCATCGATTTTTTTGCCCGCTCTTTAACTGGTTTTTTTGAAATTGGCGGCAAATCCAATTCAAGGCTCATCTGCCGCTTGCTTGGATTGAATTTTTCCGAAATTGCGTTTAATTCAGCGAGTAGCTCAGAAGCATCCTTTGGGCGCTGATCTGGATTGGATGCCGTCGCTCTCTGAACTAGAACATCAATTTCTACCGGAATTCCTGGTTTAAGTGTTGAAGGAGCTGGAACTTTTTCATTTACATGTCTGAATGCAATCTGAATCGGATCTTCACCTTTATATGGTTTCTCACCAGTTAAGATTTCAAAAAGAACAATTCCAACGGCGTATACATCACTTCGAGCATCTGCAATTCCACGCTGAACTTGTTCCGGAGAAAGATAAGAAACGCTACCCAATATGACACTTGATTCAACGGTCATCGTGGTTCCTAAAAGTGCTCCTCGCGCTAAACCAAAATCCGCGATTTTTACTCGACCATCTTTAGAAATTAAAATATTCTCCGGTTTGATGTCGCGATGTACTATTCCTAATTTATGTGCTGCACTAAGCGCGCTAAGTACGGGTGAGATAATCCTTATGGATTGGTCGATACTTAGACTTCCTTGCTCATGCAGATATTCTCGAAGCGTATTTCCTTCAACCAATTCCATTACGATAAAAACTGCTGGCGTACCACCTTGGTTCCAGCCTTGGTCTTGAACCGCAACAATATTTGGATGACTTAATGCAGCAGCAGCTTTTGCCTCACGAATGAATCTTCCAACGAACGCTTCATCTTGGGCTAAATGTGGATGCATAATCTTTACCGCTACATGGCGATCAAGTCTTAAATCGAGTGCCGCATAAATAGTAGCCATACCGCCAGCGGCAATTAATCGAGTGAGTTGGTAGCGCCCATCAATAATTTCACCCGATAAGTCAGACACGACGAAATCTTAGAGAAGGGCAAGGTGGAAATCGGGGAGGGGAGGGCTAATTTCAATATAAATTGCCATCAATGCGCAAATTTGCACATTCTCTGGTTTTATCTCGGATGAAAAAATCAGATTCTAATAATTGCCAATTCCGCATCTGGGCTTCGATTTCTTGGCCATCTCGAGCCAGAACGCGCTTTAAACCAAGCTCTGATGCGACATCAATCCAAATTAAATAGTTCGCATATTTTCTCGTTACAGATTGAGCAGCGCCAACACCTTCCAGGATTAGATATTCGGGCGAGTCAAATGAAACAGTCATTCCAGGTTTCATTTCAAACCAATCAAATACCCGGTACTCCGCTGGTTTTTCTAACGAAAGAGGTTTCAAGATCTGATTTTCGAGGTTGCGAGAAAGAGTCGAAGTAAGCGCATCATCCCAACCTTGGTACAACGAATCTAGATGAATAGTCGCTACTTTAAAATTATGAAGTGCTGCTTCCAACGCGAATGAAAGCGTGGTTTTTCCAGAACCCGCTGGTCCATCAATTGCAATTACTCGAGTTTTTCCGCAAGCTGGAATTGTTGAGTTAATGATTGAAATTAACTCGGCAAAATCAATCTGTGACATTCAGCTCTGCCCGTTTAAACCAGCGAATCCAACCTGCGATTGCGATTAAGACGAACACTCCATAAAGTAATGACGTGAACCAATATCCTTGCCGACCATAGTGCCATGTTGCAACCGCATCTACCACGAACCAAAGTGGCCAGGCCTCATATTTTTCAAGTACCATTAAAATTTGAGCAACAGTACTGCCGACTAGAACAAATGAATCTGGCCATGTTGCAGCAGCGCCAATATTTGCCAACAAAGGTGCAAGCGCAACCCAAGACAGCAGCAAAAGCGTTAGCCAGATAAATTTCTCACGATTTTTAAGTTTTGCGGGGATTGCGCCTTTAGGACCCCAGCCGAACCAACCCCAAACTCCTGCAGCAACAAAAACAAATTGCAGAAGTGCGCTTGCTACTAAATCAACTTGAAAGAAAAATATTGCATATAGGAGACTGCTACCGACCCACCATGGCCAGGTAACTCGTACTCCGAAAACTCCGAGAATTACTCCCACCGTCGATGTGATTACCGAGATTAGTTCAAGAAATGAAACTTTGTACTCCCAAGCGGTAAAAACCGTAAACATTATTGATGACATTTCTGCTCCTTTCCAATTCGCATTACCGAACTGGTGCTACGGTCGATCTGCGACGCAGACCCTCTCAGCCAACTTTTGGCTCCCGATGTTGAAAGGCTAGCAGAGTTAAGGTTTTTTGCAGTTTTACGGGAAGATAAGACGTGCTCAAATTTGGATATCTAGCCATGCTCCTCTTCACCATAGCTGGATCTTTCTGGTTGGAGGTCGTACTTAAAGTGGGCGTACTGCGCCGATTTAAGCGTGCCGGATTAAGCATCTTACCGATCGCTTTAATATTTCTGATTTGGGATAGTTACGCGATAGCAAATGGACATTGGCACTTTGATGTTGCGCAAATTATGGGAATTTATGGACCCTTCAAAATTCCGCTTGAAGAATACTTATTTTTCTTAGTCGTGCCGATAGCTGCGCTGATGACAATCGAAGCAGTGCGAACTGTTAAAAAACATTGGATAGTAGGCGACGAAAAATGAGCTATTCGACAATTGCGATAATTTCAATCCTAATTTCAATTATTCTGGACACGTTTATTGTTAAGTCAAAGTTATTAACAAAAAAAATCTTCTGGACCTCTTATGCAATTATATTACCGTTTCAACTTCTTACTAATTGGTGGTTAACTTCCAGAAATATTGTGATGTATAACGAATCAATTATTTTTGGTCCTAGAATTGCTTCAGCTCCAATAGAGGACTTGTTCTTTGGATTCTCATTGGTTTTATCAGTACTTTCAATGTGGATATTTTGGGGAAGACGCGAAATCAGAGGCGAGCGATAACGGCCTGTACCCAAGCTGGAAATGCCACCGAAATTCTTCGGGTAATTGATGTTTTAGCGCGTAATTTAAAAATTTGGTAATCAATTTTTTCAACTTCATCAACTATGCCGCAATAAAGTTCGCTCGCCGCCCTAATGCATGGTCTACTAGTTTTATCTAATAGTTCTATCCCAGGCTCAGCTTCACTTTGTAATTGCCTGACCCGTGCAATTTGAAATTCAAGTGCAGCTCGGATTTCTGGTGTGAGATTTCTTCGCTCCAACATATCCCGATCAACCCCAAATTTCTGCAATTCTTGCATCGGTAGATAAACCCGACCTCGATCCAGGTCCTCCGCTACATCTCTAATAAAATTAGCCAATTGGAATGCAGTTCCTAGTTTTTCAGCCGCTTCAAATGCTGCTTTTTCATTACCGCCTAAAATTGGCAGCATTTCTAAGCCAATGACTGCGGCTGAACCATAAACATATTCCTGTAATTGTGCGTAAGTTTCGTAGGAAGTTTTCGTTAGGTCCATCGCCATAGATTTTAAGAACGCTTCAAAGTAACCTATTGGAATATTGAATTCCCTAACAGTATTCACTAGAGCCATGCCGATCTGATCTGTGCTTATGCCATTTCTTAAATCTTCAATTAATTTATCACTCCAGGTTTGCAGCGCTAACTCCTTTTCGGAGAAAGTAAGTGTTGATGCTAAGTCATCTACAATCTCATCCGCATATCTTGCAAATCCATATAGCGCATGAACGTGAGGTCTTTTATTTTTTGGCAATAAGAGCGTAGCCAAATAATAAGTTTTTCCATGAAGTGAATTTAATCGCTTGCACTCTGCATATGAAGCCCTCAACTGCGGATCTAATATTCCAGCGGCGGTAAGTTCGTCCATTTACTTTATTGTTCCGACGATTCGTTCTGCAGCTAACCTTCCAGAAATCAAAACCATTGGTACGCCAACCCCTGGCTGCGTCCCAGAACCTGTAAAAACAACATTTTCAAATCCGTGTGCCATATTTCTTGGTCTAAATGGACCAGTTTGAAAAAATGTATGAGCACTAGCAAAGGGTGCACCGCGTTCCATGCCCATTCGCTCCCAATCGAGCGGAGTTGTCATCGATTCAACTTCTATCGAGCCACCAAAATCTTTATAGCCACGAGATTCCATAGTTGCAATCATCTGGTCGCGATATTTTGGCCCAGTAATTTTCCAATCTATATTTGCATCTAGATTAGGAGTTGGGAAAAGCACGTAGTAACTATGCTTGCCCGCCGGTGCCAACGATTTATCATCATGCGTTGGAATGGTTACAAGAAGGCTCGGATCAGTCATTAACGTCTTCTTATTAATTAACTCTTCAAACACGCCATCCCACGAGTTCCCAAAGTGAATATTGTGATGGGCAAGGTGGGAATACGTTTTATTAGAACCAATCAAGAGCGTGGCGCAAGATGGTGAGTAATTAAGGCGCTTCACTGAGAGGGGAGTCTTGCCCAGTAGATCTCGCCACGCTACCGGTAAGTCCGGGTTTAAGACCAGAACATCGCATTCAATTCGCTCGTGCTTATCTGTAATTACCGCGCTTGCCCGACCATTTCGATGCTCCACCGAAGTTACTGTGGTGTTGTATTTAAAATTTACGCCATGTTTTTCAGCGGCTGCAGCAAGCGCTCGAGGTACTGCATGCATACCACCCTTAGGGAAAAAGACTCCATTTACTGAATCCATATATGCAATCACTGCATAAATAGCTAGCGCTTGTTGTGGACTAACGCCAGCATACATTGCTTGGAAAGAATAGACCTTTTGAGTTCTAGGGTCTTTAAGGAATTGTGAAACTTTTGGCGCAAGTTTTCGAAATCCACCAAGTGCTATCAACCGAGCTAGATTTGGAGTTAAAAGATTTAGCGGCGAGTCAATATTTCTATCAATGAAATCGTTCATTTCATACTTGTATAACTTAGTTACAAAGTCTACATATTTTCGATAACCAGCAGCTTCGGCCGCGCCAATTGTTTTTTCAATCTCAACTTCCATTTCAGCTGTATTTGCGTGTACATCAAGTTGAGAGCCATCGGCATAAAAGGCGCGGTAGAGCGGTTTAAGTGGTGAGAGTTCTAACCAGTCCGACATATTTTCACCGACGCACGCAAAAGCATCTGAGATTAAGTCCGGCATAGTTAAAACACTTGGTCCAGTATCAAATGCGTAACCAGATTTATTTAATAAACCATTCCGGCCGCCTGGAACGCTCTCGCGTTCTACTACCGTAACTTTTCGACCAGCTCCAGCAAGTCGTAACGCTGCACTTAGTCCGGCAAGGCCAGCGCCAACAATTAAAACGTGATCGGTCGGACCCGTTACGCGTTTAACCATTAGTAGCTCCGTTGGGTAGCGAATATCGCTAAATCGGTAAGCAAAGTTCGATGTTCCTGTGAAATTAAATCGCTATTTAAGGAATTTTGAGCTTTCTCCGTCATTTCGCTAATCAGTTTTTCCAGATCAGATACTGCTCCAGTATTTGTAATAATTTCGCGCAACTTAGCAACGCCTGCGAAATCTAAATCAGCTTTTCCAAAATACTTATCTAAAACTTGTAGCTGTAGCGGGTTAGCGCGTTCGGTAGTCATCGCAATTAGTGCGGTTCGCTTACCTTCTCGCAAGTCATCGCCTGCTGGTTTTCCAGTTTCTTCGGGATCTCCAAAAACACCAAGTAGGTCATCGCGTAATTGAAATGCTTCACCAAGTGGAAGTCCAAATTGAGTAAAAATCTCTTGATATTTTGCAGCACCCTGAGTTGCAATTGCAGCGCCAAAATGTAATGGACGTTCAATCGAGTACTTACCAGATTTGTATCGGGCGACCTTCAGAGATCGCTCGACACTTTTACTTCCTAGTGCTTGTTCAAATACATCCAAATATTGGCCAGCCATTAATTCAACACGCATCTCATCATGAACTGTCAATGATCTAATTCTGGCTTCAGTGGAAATATTGGATTGATTTAACATTTGATCCGACCAAATTAATGCTAGGTCTCCAAGCAAAATAGCACTTGATAAACCGAATACTTTGCTATCGCCACTGAGTTTTTCATTCACATGCATGTTTTCAAATACTTTATGTAGGGCTGGTGCATTCCTTCTAGTATCTGATCCATCCATAACATCATCGTGTATTAAGGCACAGGCATGCAAAAGTTCTAAACTCGAAACTGCTCTTATTACTGCGCTATTTTCAATTCCACCTGAAGTTAAATAACCGACATATGCAAACATCGGACGAAATCTTTTTCCACCATTTAGCAAGAAACTTTTTAGCGCATTAGTAACTGGCTCCAATTCGAGCCCAATTGAATTCAAATATTGACCTTGTTCTGCCAGAAAGTTATTGAGTTCTGCCGAGACCTCACCACGAAAGCGCGCCATGAAATCAAAGGTGCTTTGGTTAGCAGTGGAATTCACGCCGTAACGGTACCCTCCCTTGCTATGCAGTGCCTGTTTTCGTTTGATACCCCAACTGGGAAGCCAATTTTCTCTCTGGAATTCTTCCCACCAAAAGACGAAAAAGGTGAAGCGAATCTATGGGTTGAATTAGCGGAATTAAATTCGCTTCAGCCTGAATTTGTTTCAGTTACCTATGGGGCAGGTGGCTCAACTCGTGAACGCACCGTTCGGGTAACTTCTGAAATTACGGCTCGGACGGGTTTACGAACCGTTGCACATTTAACCTGTATTGGATCTACGGAAACAGAGCTTTCGGAAATTTTAGAACAATATTGGCAAGCGGGAGTGCGCGACATATTGGCGCTTCGAGGCGATCCACCAACTGGGCCTCAATCCGAATGGATTCCAATAGAAGGCGGATTTAGACATTCAGACGAATTAGTATCGTTAGCAGTTTCCGCAAACTTCAACGTTGGCGTAGCTGCATTCCCAGATTGCCACCCCGCATCCAATGGTGATCAATTAAAAGATGTGCTGGTCTTATTGGAAAAAGAGCGCCGCGGTGCGCAATTTGCCACCACACAATTCTTTTTTTCCGCAGAGAAATATTTAAATTTAGTCAATGAATTAAGAAAACGCGGCTCCAATTTACCGATTTTTGCTGGGATATTGCCGATCACTCAAGTAAAACAATTAAACCGTATGGCGCAGCTAAACGGAACTCCCATTCCGCCAGAAATCATGAATGCGTTTGCGCAAGTGGAAAATGATTCAGATAAAGTTAAAGCTCTAGGAATTGAAATTGCGACAAAACTATGCGAAGAGTTAATTGCAATGGGCGTACCTGGATTACATTTCTATACTATGAATAGCGCATATGCCACAAAAGAAATCGTTAGAAGAATCGGACTACGTTGAAATGATCCGCGAAGATTTCTTTAAAGCTTGGAGCCATTTACATGGTGGAGCAAGAATTTCTGGAGTAGTAAAAGGTTGGCTAGCAATCTCTTTCGGCATCGCAAAAATTCTTAATAAATTAAGGGTCTCGCCTAATGCCCTAACATTTTTCGGTATGATATTTGCTCTTTTTACCTGCATTAATTCACAGAGCCTTTTAGCTGCACTGTTTCTCGTGTTTTCGCTTGCCTGTGATGGGTTGGATGGATCTTTAGCAATCATAAAGAATCAAGTTTCGAGCCGAGGTGCAATATTAGATGCAGTAGCTGATCGAATTTCAGAGAGTTTTTGGGCGCTAACTTTCTATTATTTGGGGGCGCCACTTTGGATAGTTTTAATAGCTTGGCTAGCCGCTTTCACTCAGGAATATGTACGGGCCAGAGCCGGCGGATTAGGACTTCGCGAAGTTGGAGTTGTGACAATTGGCGAACGTCCAATTCGCGCTAGCCTTCTATTCGTAGCCATAGTGGCAAATGCTTTAACGTTAAATTATGTGGCAACGATTGCAACTCTTTGGTGTGTCATTCAAGTATTAAGTTTTATAACTGTATCGCGGTTTGCCTACAAGAATATTTAAGCTTTACCAATGGCGTTTGCCACTATCTCTGCACTGATTCCAACAAGTGGCAGTCCACCTCCGGGATGCGCTGAACCACCAACACAGTACAAGCCATCAATGGGAGAACGGTTCTTTGCTCTACGAAATGCAGACCGGACCCCATTGCTTGAAGTTCCATAAATTGACCCACCTGGAGCGCTGACGCTATTTTCTAAATCTGCTGGAGTCCGTATCTCTAATACTGAAATACGATCTCGAATATGCAAACCTTTCTCAGCCAACTTATTAATAATTAATTCCGCATACCTTTCTTTTAGACCGGGTTCATTCCAATCACAACCAAATCCTGGCTCGTGGCGCGGCGCGTTGACTAATACGAACAAATTTTCATCGCCATGATTGGTCACCATTTCTTCATCTTGTGGCGCACAGATATAGATTGCTGGATCTGGCACCGGTTCCTTTCGATTAAATATCGCATCGAATTCATCATCATAATTTTCTGGAAAGAAAACATTATGGTGTGAAAGTGCCGTGCCACCGTTTGTATCGGCTTTTAATCCGATTAATAGTGAAAACCCAGCTAGAGAGGGTTTTGATTTAGCCAAATTACGTCGCGCTTTCCGGGTTATTTTGGGTTGATTCGGTAATAATTTCGAATAGGTAATTGCTGAATCAGCATTGGTTACCACAATTTTGGATTTAATCTTTTCACCATTGTTCAATTCAATCCCAGTCACTCGATCATTTTGATGCAAAATCTCTTTTACTGGGGTATTTAAAAATATTTTTACACCTAGATCACGACATCTTTGTTCAAGAGCTTCGGATAACTTTCCAACTCCACCCTTTAGATGCCAAGCACCGAATGCCTCTTCAACAAAAGCAATCGTTAATAAAACTGCAGGTACTTTTCGGGGATCGGATCCAGTGTAGGTAGCGTACCTATCAAGGATTTTTAACAAGTAGGGCGAACTTGTATATCGATTAGTTAATTTTCGAAGTGATGTTAAAGGTGCTATCTCAATTAAATCACGGAGAAAAGTTTTACTTTTAATTAATGAAAAGAAAGATTGCAATTCACTTTCTACAAATTGCACACGGGAGGAGCTCCACATTCGTTCAGCGCGGCGCATAATTTTGTGCCAATCATCCCCGGCAGATTTTCCGAACGAGGCATCGATTGCAGCTCTAGTTTTATGGTGGGAGAGATTTGGAAATATAACTTCGTTTCCGTCTGCAAATCGATATGAAAATGCTGGATCAACTGGCAAAATCTGAAGGACGTGTTCTAATCGTTTGCCAGTTTTTAAGAAGAAGTCTTTATAAACTGCCGGCAAAGTAAGTAGTGAAGGACCGGTATCGAAAGCGAATCCTTCGATCCATTCAGTTCTACATTTACCACCCGTGCGATTTGCGGCTTCATAAATAGTAACCTTGTGGCCCGCCTTAGCTAATCGTGCAGCGGCTGCCATGCCACCAACTCCAGCTCCGATTACAACAACATCAGTCATACTTTTCGATCCCGCCACTTTAAATCGCCGCGACTTTTTCCGACCCACGACCAACAAATGAGCGCAATAAGTATGGCAATTGATAACGGATGTAAAAGCGCGGTTTCCCATCTGGATTTTGTGCGGAAAGCAGCGATAAATCGCGAAATTACTATTGCAATAAAACCGATCCAACCAACAAGTGAGCCACTAATGGCATAAACGAATGGCACAATTGACGAGAGCGAAAGGAGCGAAATTGCAACTAGCGATCCAATCGGGGAGCCGAATGCGCGCCAGAGGGATTTACGGTATCCACTAATTAATTCTGTTGCGCTCTGATACATATGACACTCAGCGATAGAGCTGCCTTCTGCAACGCCTCCTTTAAAACCAGATCTCAAAAGTAATCGAGCTAATTCGATATCATCAATTACTTCATTCTTAATTTTTTCATGACCACCAGCTGTTAAATACGAAGTACGCTTAACGATTAAGAATTGACCATTAGCTACCGCCATTGCAGGGATTCGGAACTTTTGCGCAATTGATAACGGAACCGTGGCAAACCAGCTCCATTGCAATAGTGGTTGAATCAATAGTTCAAGCGGAGTGTGCGCAATTTGCTTAGGGTAGGGCGAGATGTAATCCCAATCATTTACCACTAGCGTATTTATTGCATCACAAATAGCGCTTCGAGATAGGCGTACATCTGCATCTATAAATACTAAAAATTTTGCATCACTCACCATGGCTAATTGGTGGCAGGCATAATTTTTACCTAGCCAACCATCAGGCAGGGAGTTACCTTCCATGGCATTCGAAGGAGAGCTAAACTTATAATTTGCGATCAAATCTCTTGTGTTATCGGTTGAGCCATCATTTAGTGTAATAATTTCGAACGATTTTAGATTTTCTTGCTCATCTACGGATTTCAAAAGTTCGGAAACATTTGAAGATTCATTTCTCAATGGAATTAGGATAGAAATTTTAGCTTCAAAATTCATCGATGATTTGCTGGGTTTTTTTATGGATATCGCATTCAAAATGACGAGAAATAATGAACCAAGAGCAAATAGCGTTCCAACTAAGACCACAATAATTAGCCGCTTCGCCCAAACGAAAGTGCAATAAAATATGGGAGCAGAATTAATCCAAAAACTATGCCGCCAAGGAATGCCACTCCAGGTCGGGCAAAAAAGAAAATATTTCCAACCACACCGGCAAACCAAGTCCAACCCAGAAAAATATTGGGAATTAAAAGGCTTGCCCCATTTTTTCGGCGCTCTCTGGGCAGTGCAAATTGAAGTAATGCCATCAATCCCATGCCAGTTAGTAACCAACCAAAAGTATTTGATAGCGGCACATCCGGTTGAAATGGCACGTTACGTCCCGTTACTTCCCAAGTCCATCTACGCGCGGAAACCATTTGTGGATCTAGAAAAATATCCCATGCCATCAGCCCAGCGCCACCGTAAAGAAAAACCCAATGCGGCGAGACTCTGCGAGCTGCAATTAAAAGTGGATGCGCCAACATCATCCAGGCAAATGGCACCACAAGTGGTACGCCATATATTTGATAACCCAATGAATTATCGTATGAATAAGTTCCAAAGGGCCAACCAGTACGGCTACCTATTTGTTCAACGACAAGCGCAAAGACGAAAGTTATTGTGATATAGCGAAGTGCGTAATTTAATCCGTATGAATAAAGAGAGTGCAGCGCCATAGCACCAGCTGCCCAATAAACTGTCGCAATAGTAATCAGACGAAGAGTCTCTCCAGAAACTAGCGGATAAGAAATTTGTAACAAAAGCGCAATTGAAAATACTGAAATCAAAATGGATTGCCGCGCCCGCGTAATAGTGCCTCGTGTATGTCGTCGTGGACGGTATTGACGAATTGACATGGCGCTATTCTGCCTTAAAGCGAGCCACTTTCCGATATCACGGCAAATCTGGCAAATAATTCTTCGGCATACCATTTTTCTCGTGCGGTGGCGGCGATTGCTGCTTTATGTGCTTCGCCTTGATAAGCAAATGCGCGAATCGCAGCGCTAGATTCCCAAATAGAAAATGTTCCTTGTAACCCAATTGGCGCTTCACCAATTCCAATCGCCGAAATCAAACCAGTTGCCGCCTTTAAACTTATAGTTACTGGTGGGACTGACCGCCAAAATAACGGGTTTTTAAACCACTTAATTCGAGCTCTAGTAATTGCAACAACTTTCCCGTTCCAATTTGAATCTGGAACTTCCGGAGTAAAAGGTTTTTTGCCTGACCACTCTCCTTGAACTGAAATATTTTGCAGCAGAACTCGATATCGGTTGATTGATTTGTAATCCCAGCGTTTGACTATTTTTGAATTCTCAAAATCCGCTAATTCCGACTCTGTGATAGTCACCAGCAAACCCCATCTTTGTGAACTTGCATCCTTTGGCGTAAAAGTTTCGCCTTTACCGGTACCAAGTAATTTCCAGAATCCTAGATTCTTATTTTTGGATAACGGCATTCGATCGAATCCCATATGCATCAGCGCCCAAGGTAAATCGATCTTACGAATTTTCCAAAAATAAATAACAGTTATCAATTATTTACTCCAGTTAATTCATTTATCTCAAGTACAACTTCATCAGGGTGATCCCACATCGGAGCGTGACCACACTCTGAAAATATGATCCACTTTGCATGAGTTGGCGCAAGCGAACGTTCCTGACAACTTTGGGCCGGTAATGAATTGTCAGTATCGCCAAAGATGATTGTTGTAGGTACCGTCGTAGGAATTTTTCCGTTGAATCTCTTTTTTAGCATGGCATCCCATGCAGGGAAGTATCCATCCGAATTTGCCATTGCACTAGTCGCATCTAAACAAGTTTCATGACTAAAAGTTCTCCAAAGTGGGCTAACGTTTTGGAAACCCAATTTTCGGAGCGCTTCAAAATGCACTGTAAAGAATGCAATTGGATTTACCAACTTTGCCAGAATTCGATTTCGGGCACTTGTCCTAGCGGTAAAGGGTGTTAACCATAAGCCAGCTGGCGCTACACCCAATAAGGATTTAATCCGTTCCGGTTTTAAAGCAGCCATTTCAAGGGCAATCCAACCACCTAGTGAATTACCTACAACGTTGAATTTTTCAATTCCCAGCTCGTCCATGGTGCGAAAAACAGCTTCAGCTAAAGATTTCGGATCCATAGGCTGCATAGAATCCATAAGTGATTTTCCATGTCCCGGAAGATCAACGGTAATTACTAAATTTGTTTTCTTAAGTGTTGGTATAATAGGTTTCCAAGCTGTTGCGGCGGAACCCATTCCGTGAATCAATAAAACAGGTTCGCCGTTTCCAAATTTTTCAGTAACTAGTTTCATTAATCTCCAACAACCATCGGTCTTGCATTTGTACATGCTAATAGTTCACGAAATGAAGTTGGGTAAACCGCATGCGGATGTCCAGCAGCAGCCCAAACCACCTCGTAATCGTTGAGGGCTTGATCAATCAGGATTATTTCTGGCTTTGAAATCCACCCCAGTGGGCTCACGCCCCCTATGGCAAATCCGCTCCAATTTCTAACAAAATCAGCATCCGCTCTAATCAGCTTTTCGATTCCTAAATTCTTAGCCACAAGTGAAGTATCAACGCGATGTCTACCGGAAGTTATTACAAGTAGCGCCTTAGGTGCTGGATCAGCCGGGATCCCAAAAACTATTGATGAAGCAATTTGTCCAACTTCTATAGCTAACGCCGCAGCAGCCTCGATTGCCGTGCGCGCGCTATTTGAGAGTGCCGTAATTTCACCGAATAATCCATGCATTTTCAATTCCGCACGTACTCTATTTACCGCAGCGTGTTGCAGAATTGCTTCGCTCATTTCCAAAGGTTACATGTTGCCTTTGAATTATTTAAGTTCTGCGATTAACGCTTCAATTCGAGTTTTAATCTCATCGCGGATTGGGCGAATTGATGCAACGCCTTGGCCAGCAGGGTCTTCTAGTTTCCAATCTAAATAGCGCTTACCTGGGAAGTATGGACAGGCATCGCCACAGCCCATTGTGATGACTACATCTGATTCTTCAACTGCTGAGGTTGTTAAAACTTTAGGCACTTCATGGCTGATATCAATCCCTAACTCAAGCATTGCCGCCACAACTGCTGGGTTAATCGAATCGGCTGGTGCTGATCCAGCCGATCTAACTTCAACGCTTTCGCCGGCCAAGTGGGTTAAGAAAGCTGCAGCCATTTGAGAACGACCAGCATTATGAACGCAGACAAATAGCACACTTGGTTTCTTCATCGAATTATTTCTTTGCTTTTGTAATTACGTTAAAGAGAACTACGCCAACACCGGCTCCAATTATTTGCGCAGCGATGAATGAGAGAATTGAGTTAGCTGATATTCCAGCAGGTGAACTCGTGAAAACTCGTCCGACCGTGACCGCAGGATTTGCAAATGTTGATGATGCAGTAAAGAAGTAGGCCGCGAAAATCCAAAGCGGAACTAACTTCGCAACTGTTTTTGCGCTATCTCCAAATGCCATAACTACCCAAACTAAACCAGCAGTTGCGATGATCTCGCTAAGAAATAGTTTAGAACCAAGGCGATCAACTGTAGATGTGGCTAGGAGTGAATCAGAGAACATTGCGTTAGCTAGGAATGCGCCAAATATCGCGCCGAGGATTTGAGTCGCAATGTAATTAAGGGCATCGAGCGGTTTGATTTCTTTTCTGATTAGAAAGCCAATAGTTACAGCAGGGTTGAAGTGCGAACCACTAGCTTCAGCGCCTAGCCGAATTATCACGGAGAGTATTGCTGCAGCGGCAGCGCCGTTTACAAATAGTTGCATTAAGGCAGAATCTGGCGCGAGGTTTTTTGCCATAAATCCAGTACCAATTATGGTTACAGCTAATAGAGCAGTTCCGACAAATTCTGATGCAAACTTCTGAGGTTTCATCTTTTCTCCAATTTGGTTGATGCTATTAATTGAAAAGGGTAGCAATCTAAAGAATCAATATCGGTGATTTAAACTTGAACTTTGGGTAAATAAAACCCCTCATATGAATCTATGAGGGGTTTTGAGTTTCTAGGTCTATAGGGAGAATATAGGTCCAGTTATTGTGGGTCCGAAATCAGCACCTGAACCAACTAGAACGAAGATAATTAGTGCAGCGCCAGCAATAGCCAGGTTTTTAAAGAATGAAATAGTTTCAGTCTGTTTTGCGGTTGCATCATCAATTGTCCAGAAGTTATGCATCATGAAGGCGCTAACTAGGCAGAAGCTTGCAATAAGTAGCGCGCCAAGGTCTGCATAAATCCCAAGCGCAATGTAAAGACCGCCGGCCAAGATCATTAACCCGGTTAGTGGAACCGCAATCTTTGCTGCTGGCACTTTCTTATATTGTGCGTAACCGACCATGGCACTTTTCTTTGTGAAGTGCATTAATCCTGAATTAATGAAGATAAGCGCAAATAAAATGCGGCCAATAATTAGAACGATATCCATTGATTTCCTTTACATTGCAGGGGAGTCCGGACGGGCTCCGAGTACTTACGAAGGATGGCAGGATTTGGTTGAAGTTTCAACTAATTTTAAGTCGTGTCGCGCTTACTGCTTAGATTACTTGCCTCTGTCAGGGGTGCTCGCTAGAGTTCGAACAAATGTTCGAAAATGCCTTAAACCCAGAAATCGGCCCTGAAATCGTGCTATACGAGGGGGAGCCGATCGAATTTACCTATCGCGGCCGAAGATTTCGGATCCATGCCGTCCTCTCAAGTTGGCGCGAAGCTGGCGGTTGGTGGAACCGAGCTAGCGATGGAAATTATCGCCCCGATGATGGTTCGCGTGCGCTCTGGCGAGTAGAAGCAGCTCCGATTGGTGCGCTCGCTACCTTTGAAATTGAACGCGATGAAGCTAGCGAAACATCTGGTGAAATCCGTTGGCGAATTCGTCCAAGCTCGCGCGCTACCCGCAATTAAATATTTATGTTTACCCATCTTCACATGGCTAGCGGCTATTCATTTAAATACGGCACGCATTTACCCGATGCAATTGTAGAGCGCGCTGCGTTGTTCGGAATGAAATCGTTAGCGCTCACCGACCGTGATGGGTTAGCTGGCGCAATTAGGTTTGTGGAAAGTTGTCAGAAACATAACCTTAATCCAATTTTAGGTATTGATTTAAATTACAAAATTGAAAACTCGTTATCTAGGATAACTTTAATTGCTACATCTGGTGGTGGCTGGTCATCACTAGTGCGGCTAGTGACTGCGATAAATACTTTTGACTCAGATAAGCCGATACTCACTTTAGATTTATTAGAAAAGTTTTCAATTTATGCTAAGAATATACTAGCTTTACATGGGAGTGAATCTGCAATCTCGCAAGCTTTAATCCGTAGGAGCCATAAGAAAGCGCTTGAACTATTTAGAGTTAGCAGCGAACTTTTTGCAGATCAAGCTATTGAGTGTGTTTCGCATCTAGTTGCTGGCGATGGTCCTTATTCAACAACACATGCTGGACGGATGTTAGGTTTTGCAAGAGATCATGATTTACCAGCAATTATAAGTAATGCCGCTCGAATGTTAGACCGGAGCGATGGACCGCTAGCCGATATTTTGGATTGCGCTCGTAATTTAGCGCCTCTTCATGAAAGCAATGTGGAGCGCAAAAATGGCGAAGGCTTTCTAAAAAATAGTAAAGATATGGTTGCGATTGCCGATTTAATTTCGCGCTCTGCTGGCGAGCGAAATTCCCGCCATTTACTTAGAGAGACCGCAACCTGGGCGGAGCGTTCAATACTTTCGCCAGCGCTAGATGTTGGGTTAGGCGCAATTCATTTACCCGAGCACCATGTTGTTGGCGCAAAAGATGAAGCAGATATGGCGCGACAATTTCGAGAGCGTTGTATCTCTGGTTTGAATTGGCGATATGGCGCATCATCTTTACTAAAAAAAGCCCAGGATCGACTCGGGGAAGAGCTAGCCACAGTTCGCACACTTGGATATGAGTCCTATTTTTTAACCGTTGCGGATATAACCGATACTGCTAGAGCAAGCGGAATCAGAGTTGCAGCCCGGGGTAGCGGTGCCGGTTCATTAATCTGCCACGTCCTTGGAATTTCTGGTGTTGAACCTATTGCGCATGGTTTGTTGATGGAGCGATTCTGCTCACCGCTTCGACGCGCGTTACCAGATATCGATATCGATGTTGAATCAGCTCGCCGGTTAGAAATCTATAACCAAGTATTTAAAAAATATGGCGATCCGAATTGGCAAAAATCTGGAAACAGTTCAAGGTGTGCAACCGTTGCGATGGTAGATACATATAGAGCGCGTCATGCAATCCGCGATACCGGTGCGGCTCTTGGTTTGCCACCGATGGAGATAGATTTAATTGCAAAATCAATTCCACATGTTAGAGCAAAGAACATTTCGCAAGCTTTAGATAATTTACCGGAGTTGCGGAATTTAAATTTAAATACGCCACTATTGAAAATGGCAATCGGGTTAGCGGAGCGGCTTGATGGTCTGCCTCGAAATCTTTCGATGCACCCGTGCGCAATTGTTTTATCCGATGGCGCTTTTCTGGATAGAGCGCCGATTCAAATAAATGCAAGTGGTTATCCAATGGTCCAATTTGATAAAGACGATGTAGAAGCAATTGGGTTATTGAAATTAGATATTCTAGGAGTGCGGATGCAATCTTCACTTTCGTATGCCGTTAGTGAGATTGAACGAAGCCGAGGAATAAAGGTCGATTTAGATTCGATACCGTTAGATGACCCAAAAACTTTTGAACTAATCCAATCCACAAAGACGCTCGGCTTATTTCAGATTGAAAGTCCCGGGCAGCGAGAGTTAGTCGGAAAGTTTTCACCAGAAACTTTTACCGATCTGATTATTGATATCTCGCTCTTTCGTCCTGGACCGGTAAAGAGCGACATGATTAAACCATTTTTAAATGCCCGCCATGGTTGGAAAGCACCCCAGATATTTCACCCTGATTTGTATGAAGTTCTGCATGAGACTGAGGGTGTAGTGGTTTTTCATGAGCAAGTTATTCGAATAATTTCTACATTGACTGGTATTTCGTTTGCGGAAGCTGATGAGAAGCGGCGTGCGCTTAGTTCTCCAGAAGGGCAGCAAGAAGTTTGCGATTGGTTTTATCCAATGGCGCTCTCAAGAGGTTATCAACT
>CAZMNB010000007.1:0-37385 GCA_964567545.1 uncultured Bifidobacterium sp.
TAGAGCAACCGCCTCCTAAGCGGTAGGTCGCAGGTTCAACTCCCGCCGAGGACACCAGATCTTTAATTAATGTGAAATAGTAAATCGTTTTAACGCTTTTGGTGCCCACCAATTTCGTTCTCCAAATAACCGCATTAGCGCTGGAACAAGAAGTGCTCTAACCAAAGTTGCATCTAGCAAAATTGCAAATGCGACTCCAAATCCTAACATTTTTATTGATGTAACTCCGCTCACCATAAATGTTCCGAAAACAACTGCCAACAAAAGTGCGGCTGCAGTGATGATTCGAGCTGAGCGTTGTAATCCAGTTGCAACAGCCTCAACATTTGTTTTTCCTGCTTCGTGTTCCTCTTTAATTCTAGATAGAAGAAATACTTCGTAATCCATTGATAAACCGAATGCCACAATTGCAATCAGGATAACCGATCCAGTATCAAGCGCTCCGGTTACGGTAAAATCTCCTACCAAAAATTTAAGATGACCATCAATAAAGATCCAAGTAATTACGCCCATAGTTGCTGCAAGCGATGCAATATTAAGGATCAACGCTTTGATTGGCAAAATTATCGAGCCAGTGAATACGAATAAAAGGAGCAGTACACCAATTGCAATCCATAGCGAAACTAAAGGGAGTTTTTTAGAAGTTGCACCTTGAGTATCTGCATAATCTGCGGCTACCCCGCCAATTAAGGTGCCAGTTGGAACCTGAAGTGCGCGTACTTCGCGAATTAGTTGCTCAGCTTGGGGAGTCCGCGGTGGCATTGTATGAATTGCCACGATTCGAACATCTTCACCAACTACTTGCATTTCTCCAATGCGAACAATATCTGGAAGCTTAGCAAGTTCAGATTTGAATTCTGTAATCGAATTAATTTGGGAAGCACCATTTGGAATGACAATTTCAATCGGATTTCCTTCTTGCCCAGAAAAATTCTCCGCAATGAATCGAGCCGCCATTGCAGACTTATTGCTTGCTGGGAGTACTCGACTATCAACTTGAGAAAACATAATTCCTTTAATAGGGGCAATAAATACGCTTAAAATTATTACTGACAACAAAACAATTGCGGTTGGACGTTTCATTACAAACCTTGCGATGTCCGCCCATCTTCCATCTTCTTTGGGTGTAATGGCACTTTTGCGTACTACGCCCTTATCAATTTTATGACCAAGGAGTGCGAGTATCGCCGGAAGCGGAACCAAGGTGGCTGCTACGGCTACTGCAACTACTGAAACACCGGCATAACCCATAGAACGTAAGAAATGTTGCGGGAAGAACATTAGAGAGAAGAGCGTAATCATTACCGTAATGCCAGAGTAAAAAACGGTCTTTCCAGCAGTCATTAGAGTATTCACTACAGAATCTTCAATGTTATTTCCATGATGTAATTCCTCACGGAAACGGTTAACCATTAATAGCGCATAATCAATGCCTAATCCAAGTCCAAGTCCAGTTGTTAAATTTAGAGCAAAGATAGAAACGTCAGTAAATATCGTGATTAGATAAATCACAAAGAATGCACCAAGAATTGCTGAAATACCAACAAGAAGTGGCATGGCTGAGGCGACCATTGCGCCAAAAACAAATAGCAACAGCACGAAAGTGAGCGGGATTGATATGGATTCTGCTAATTTAAGATCATCTTTGATTTTGCTATTAATTGAATTTGCAAATACCGCACCACCGGATGCGTAGATTGATAAATTTTCAAACTTACCTTCATAAGTATCGCGGTAGTGCCCACCTAGCGTATCGAAGCTACTAAAAGTATCAGCATTTAAGTAAACAAATAGATAGGCAGATTTTCCATCGTTACTCATAAGTGTTGGGGCACCACCGGCGCTCCAAAATGATAAAACGCTATCTGCACTTGGTTCACTTTTTACTTTAGCTTCAAAGCGTGCAGCGCTTGCTGCGACTTCTGGGTCAGTTACAAGTTTCTCTGAATGGATAACAAATACTACGGCAGGGTCTTTAACTTTAAATGTATCTTCTAAATACTTAAAGGCTTTAGCAGAATCACTATTTAAGTCGGAATATCCACCGCTATCTAATCTATTAAATGCCAACGATCCAATGCTACCTAAAACTATTACTGCGAGGATAAATATTGAAAGCGTGCGCTTGCGGCGCTTTACTATTGCGTGACCGAGCGCTTCAAACACTTTACCTCCCAAAATGAATTAAGTACAGTAAATTATCTATTTGCAATTATATTTGAGATACTTACTTTACGAAAATTGAAAGTAATCTGGATTAGAAAGTGGGGAGAGCATGAGCGAAATATTGCCAAAGGTCACCACGGATGAGATTGATTTAGAAAAAGACGATAAAGATCGTGATGCTGAAATTAAGCGGGATAAACCACCCCATCACGAGTAGTCAATCAGTACTTGTATTTTTTGCTGCTATTGCGGGCGCTACTGAGGGTGTTGCCGCAGACGCAGTAGCCGCTGTCGCTGGCGTAGTGCTAGTGCTAGCGCTAGCGCTATCAGCTTTTCGCGAATCTGTTTTATAGAAACCTGAGCCTTTGAAAACTACGCCCACATTCGAGTAAACCTTGCGGACATCTTTCCCACACTCTGGACAATTAGATATTGGTGCATCCGAGAAAGACTGCACCGCCTCAAAGGCATATTCGCAGGCGTTACAGATGTATTCATAGGTAGGCACAAGGCATAATTCTAGATTGATGAGAGTATTGAGGCGAATCGAGTTGAACTCAGGAACGGGGCTAAGCGTGCGGAAAACGATTGTGATTGCAGTTTTAGTTAGCTTCATGAGTTTGGCTATGAGCAATTCTGCATCAGCAAATTCCATAAAAGGCACACGTCCAGCAAGTGATGAAGTTCTAACGGTTGCACCAAATTCAGTAACTATCAATGGATCTAATGCGTTAATGGATTTAGGAAATCAAATCACAGTAGTTGATTCAAATGGAGTCCGGGTTGACGATGGTTCAATAACCGTCGATGGAAATAATTTAATCGTAGGTTTAAAACCATTAACTATCTCCGGTTCTTATTTAGTTACCTATGAATTATTGGCCATAAATGATGTTCCGCTTAATGGAACCTTTAAATTTACCGTCAATGGAATTTCAGAAATTACTACTTCTACCAATACACCGATCCCGGAACCTTCATCCGATAAATCAAATCCAAATAAGACCACGGATTATTTAGTAATTGGGTTATTGGTTTTTGCATTCCTAATGCTTATTTTAATTTCGCGTTTTGCTCGAAAAACCTTTAGGAAGTAAAAGTGTTCTTTAACGCTGTAGAAACTGGAATTCCAAATCCTGGAACCCTAGTGACCGTGCTTATTCCGATTGTAAATTTTCTGAGTATCAGTTTTGCAGTAACGTGTATCGGATTACTTTTTTCGATTAGTTTCCTACATTTAGAAAGTAACGGCTTCTTGCGCAAAGCAGGAATTTCGAATTTAAGATGGATCAGCACTTTTGGAATTCTCTGGGCGGTTACCAAAGGTTTTGTAATTATATTGACGCTTAGTAATCTATTGGCTCAGCCAATAACTGATTCATTTGATTTAATATCTATCCGTTCCTATTTATCCCAAACCGCACTTGGTAAAGTGCAATTTACGGAAATGATAATTGCGCTAGTAATAGCAATTGTTATTCCAATTATAAAAAATGTTCGGGGCTCCATAACGCTATTTCTTTTGGGAATTGTTGGAATTGTTACCCCAATATTTCAAAGCCACGGTAGCCAAGCGGGGCTTCACGGCCTAGCCATCGGGTCACTTATTTTCCACGTTATCGGAATAACGCTTTGGGTGGGCGGTTTAATTTCATTGTTCTTCATGAAAGCTGACCTTAGAAACATTGCCCTTCCCAGGTTTAGCAGTATCGCTCTGTGGGCTTCCATAATCGTTGCCGCTAGTGGCGCTGCAAATGCGTGGAGTAGATTGAATTTCATTTCTGCATGGAGTTCTAGCTATGCATATATTGTGCTTGCAAAAATCGTGCTAACTGTGATTTTAATTAGCATCGGTTATATGCATAGAAAATTCATAACTAATAAATTAACCGGTAGCCAAGCGATGATGCGATTACTTTTTAACGAACTATTAATTATGTTTTTTACTACTGCGTTAGGAGCATGGTTAGCTAATTCAGCCCCACCACTTGTTAACGGTGAAGAATTAAATGTAGATAGATCACTTTCAATTACTGGGATTAGAATGCCAGTTGCGCCGACATTTTCTAATTTACTAATTGACTACGAAGCAGATGGTTTTTTTCTTGGCTTATTATTAGTGGTTACATTTCTATATATTAGAGGTGTAGTTATATTAAGCAAGCATGGCGTCAAATGGCCAATTGGTAGAACTATTTCATTCGCACTTGGAATCGCTGCTATAGATTATGCGACCAGTGGTGGACTTGGACTCTATTCACATTTTGCATTTTCGTTCCACATGATGGCACATATGATCTTAGGCATGGTTGCGCCGATTGGAATAATTCTAGGTGCGCCAATTACGCTTGCGTTAAGAGTATTCCCCGCCGGCAGAGATGAAAATGAGCGCGGCATGAAAGGTTTACTTGTAGCGATTTTGCATTCGAAACCGCTTGCAGTTTTGACCCACCCAATAGTTGCGCTGGCGTTCTTCGATGGATCGCTATTTATTATGTATTTTACCTCGCTATTTGGAAATTTAATGACTGGCCATTCTGGCCACTTATTAATGAACATTCATTTTGTTTTAGCAGGAATGCTCTTCTTCCATGTAATAGTAGGAATAGATCCAAACCCTAGAAAAGTTCCACATCTTGTACGAATTATTGTGCTCTTTGCCGCCATGAGCATTCATGCGTTTTTCTCGATTGCCATCATGTCATCCTCGACGTTATTAGATGGTGGATATTTTGCATCGTTGCAACGACCATGGTTTACGGATCTAATCGCTGATCAAAAACTAGGTGGATCTATTGGTTGGGCTATGGGCGAAATTCCGATTGTGATTGCCCTGATTGCTACTTTTATTCAATGGGTTCGAGACGACGCACGTGAAGCTAAACGGTTTGATCGCAATTCCGATCGGTTACTCTCCGATGGACAAGCCGATGAACTAGCGGAGTACAACGATTATCTAGCTAAATTAGCCGAGAATGATCGGCGGGGAAATTAATCCGTATCTTATTTAGATTTTAACAATGGTGCGTTCTGCCCGCCGCATTTCCGGCTTGTGATTGTAGGTATCTGGTTAATTCAGGGTGGACGGGAAAGCCAAGAAGTGGCTTAATTGCCATATGGAATCGCTCTTCAAACTACCTGATGAATATAAGGCTCTGCGTGAAAGTGCTCGAGCTCTTTCAGAAAAGAAAATTGCGCCTTTTGCACATGATGTAGATGAAAACTCCAGATTCCCAGAAGAAGCAAGTGTTGCCCTGCAAGCAGCTGGATTATTAGCAGCCCATGTGCCAACTGAATTCGGTGGCGAAGGTGCTGATTCGTTAGGTGTTGCAATAATTATTGAAGAAATTGCCAGAGTTTGCGCGTCATCTTCGTTACTACCCGCGGTAAATAAGTTGGGTTCATTGCCCTTAATACTTGCGGGTACTTTAGATCAGAAGAAACGTTGGTTAACACCGCTAGCCCAAGGCAAAGGTTTCTCCTACTGTTTATCAGAATCAGAAGCTGGATCTGATGCCAGCGCAATGAAAACCAAAGCAGTTAAGAATGAAACTGGTTGGGTATTGAACGGAAGTAAGAAATGGATTTCAAATGCGGGTAGTTCTGAGTTTTATACAGTTTTAGCAAGTACTGATCCCAGCAAGGGTTCTAAAGGAATAACTGCATTTCTGGTTGAGAAGAGTGATCCTGGTGTTTCTTTTGGTGCTCCGGAAAAAAAGATGGGTTTTAAAGGTTCGCCAACTCGCGAAGTTTATTTTGATAACGTTAAATTAAATGATGATCGTAGATTGGGTGAGATTGGTTCCGGCTTCGCACTTGCAATGAAAACCTTAGATCACACCAGAATTACTATTGCAGCCCAAGCGCTAGGAATAGCGCAAGGCGCTTTTGAAGTAGCGACAAAGTATTCGCATGAGCGCAAACAATTCGGAAAAGAGATTTTCGATTTTCAAGGCGTGCAATTCATGTTGGCTGATATGGCAATGGAAATAGCAGCTGCCCGAGAGCTTACCTATGCTGCTGCCGCAAGAAGTGAACGAAATGATCCTGATTTAACTTTTTATTCGGCTGCGTGTAAGTGTTTTGCATCAGATGTGGCGATGCGAGTGACAACAAATGCTGTGCAAATACTTGGTGGATATGGCTACGTAAATGATTATCCAGTCGAGCGAATGATGCGAGATGCTAAATTAACGCAGATCTATGAAGGCACTAATCAAGTCCAAAGAATCGTGATGGCACGCCATTTAGAAGATGTAAATTAATTTTTTTTGCTAAACCTTACTAAAATTTCTGGAGTTGCAGCAGCGTCAAGTTTTTGATCGTGAGCTTCATGTGGCAATTCAGCGCTAGTTAATTCTCCTTGATAAACTAGAGCTAACTTAAATCCAATAATTTGTGAGAGCGCCCGATCGTAATGACCGCCACCTTGACCTAAACGATTTCCACTTCTATCTACATGAAGTGCCGGCACTATTACATAATCAATATTCTTAATTCTTTCAGGTGCAATTGCATCACCGATTGGTTCCATTAAATTTCGATTTAACTTTAATTGCCCCGGTTCACCTTTCCAGATAATCCAATCTAGATAATTGTCATCTCGCATTCTTGGTAATAATAATGTTTTGCCTCTAATTAAAATTTCTTTATTCAAGTCGCTCGTATCTGGTTCGTCGCCATATGAAATATAGGAGGCGATCATGTTTGCGCTCTTGAACTCAATGGAATCTATTAAGTGGTTCCATGTGACCGGCTGCACCAAAAATTTACGATCTGCTCGAAAACTTTGCCGGAGCGATTTTTTCTTGCCCCCATTAGCGGAAAGTTCCATGGCATTAGCCTAGATTCAAAGTATGGTTTAGGCATGAACGAAAGAATTAAAGTTAGTGAGTTTGCGCAAGCGCTTCTGGAACTCGCGAAACCAATTGACCCGTTCGATATGCCGCTACTTGATGCACATGGCGCGACTCTTGCAAGTGATGTTTATGCGGGAGAACGATTAGTGCTTCGTGAAGGTTCAAGAATTCGGTCTACCCAGATTGGTTTGGCAGCATCAATCGGGCTAGATCGCCTACCCACTAGGCCACAACCACGGGTTGTCGTTATCTCTGCTGGCGATGATTTAGTGGAACCCGGTCAAAAATTAATCGATGTCAATGATGAGTTCGAAACGAATTCTTGGCTACTAACGACTGCAGTTAAAGAAGCTGGCGCAGTTGGTTATCGGGTTCACATGATTCCAGAAACAGAAGCCGCCCTTAAAGATATTATCGAAGATCAATTAGTACGTGCGGATTTAATTGTAATTAGCGGCGAGAGCCAAGATGAATCTTTTGATTTAATCACTTCGGTGCTACAACAACTTGGAACTGTTACAGCAGTGACACCAAATATTGAAGCAAGCGGAAGCCATAATTATGGAGCTATCGGTCCAGATAAGACACTTGTCGTGACGCTTCCCGGTGATCCAATTTCTGCCTATATCTCTGCCGAGTTGTTTATCCGTCCAATGATTAGAAGCATGATGGGGCTTCGAGACTTGCATCGCCCAGTAATTAAAGCAAAACTTACTAATGATGTAATAAGCGAAGCCGGTGCTCATTCATTTATCAGAGCGATATTCCCAACTGAAGAAGATAAATCCCGAATTACTGCGATTGAAAACCAATCAGATTTAGTTGGACTTTCGGATGCGCATGGTTTGATCGTTATTCCGGAAGATCTAACTAATGTAAAAGCCGGAAGTGAAGTTGATGTGCTTTTGTTAGAGCGCCGATTTAATTAATATGTTCAGTAAATTAAAGGGGCAATGGCCAGTCACAATTGCTGATGGGACGTTACTTTTAAGACCGCTTAGGTTTCGGGATCGCAAAACTTGGCTAGCTAGTCGTCGGTTTAATCGAGAGTGGTTACAGCCATGGGAGGCAACATCCCCGATTAATAAAATAGATTCAGCGTTACCTTCATATTTCGAAATGGTGCTTCACCATAATCGTGAAGGTCGAGCGGAACGGGCGTTATCACTAGCAATCTGGAATGAGGGAGAATTCATTGGCCAGATCACATTGGGCGGAATAGCTTTTGGTGCATACCGCGGCGGACACATCGGGTACTGGATCGATCAACGGTGGGCGAATAAAGGGTTAACCACGAGAGCCGTAAGAGCGCTTACTAAGTATGGATTTGATGTGATGCAATTGCATCGAATTGAGATTAATTTACGTCCCGAAAATGGCGCATCCCAGAAAGTCGCCGAGAAAGCTGGATATAAATTAGAGGGAACTAGGCAAAGGTTTTTACATATTGATGGCGATTGGAGAGATCACATAACTTTTGTGGCAGAGAATTCAAGAATTTAAATTTAAAAAGGTGGGCGAAATTAGGTACGAAATACCCGATTAGTCCGCTTCCTCCGTTTATCTTTATCCATCATGGGTTCCGGTTTAATATATCTAATCATCGTAGGGATGTGGATTTCATATTTCCTACCAAGATGGGTTTCGAATCACGAAGAAATATCCGGAAAATCAGTCGAGCGATTCAAAAATAGCATGGCAGCGGTAGCTCAAAGTTCTGGAGTTCCTACTGAAGTAGAGCTCGCCTTAGAAAATGAACACCACCTCCTGATGCGAAGAATAGTATTTACCTCATTATTCGCGCTCCTTTTTATTAGTGGAGCGCTTTCGTTGATGAAGTTGCTATCACCAATTGCAATCTTGCTACCAATTTCTGGATTAGTTTTATTTATTGTTCATGTACGTCGTCAGATAAGAGCATTAAACAGCGCTGCACGAACTCAAAGAATAATCGCGAATAATTCAGACAACCCTAATTCAACCAACTATGCAGAATTAATAAGTAATTCAAAAGTTACTCTTGAACAGAGAATCGAAAATACATCTCAGTACATCATCAGCGATCAATGGACCCCGCTTGCAGATCGTGTTGAAAAAATATCTCAAGAATTATCAGGGATAACGCTGTTACCAAAAGGAAGCGCGCAAACTCGAGAAACTTGGGAACCGCAGAGCGTGCCACTTCCAACATATGTAAACGCACCAAAAGTAATAACACCAAAGCGCATTATAGATTTGACAATTCCTGGTGCTTGGAGTGAAGAACAAGAAAAATTACGTGCTGTTCTAGATGCAATTGCGCCAACAAGAGATCAAATTTTCGATCAAGAACTTGCCAATCAAGCCGCGGATGTGTTGCGCCAGACCCGCGTAGCAAACGAATAAAACTAGATCCAGCTGGTAAACCACATTCTGGCGTGCCAATCGTCATAGCTAGTAACCGTAGCTACAA
This sequence comes from uncultured Bifidobacterium sp., assembly GCA_964567545.1. Taxonomy (GTDB): domain Bacteria; phylum Actinomycetota; class Actinomycetes; order Nanopelagicales; family Nanopelagicaceae; genus UBA7398. Next base: position 9,478 of record CAZMNB010000007.1, read on the forward strand.
ATATCGGAAAGAAATAGAGAAAGCAAAGTGCAATCGCAATCTGGACCCCGATTAGCGCTTGCTTTCTAGCCTTAAAACTAGCCGGATCTTCTAATAACTTTGCAAAACAATAAATAATTGCTAAAACTATAAACGGTTCAAAAACAATCGCATAAAACGAAAAAACAGTTCGTTTTTGGAAGAAGAACCAAGGTAAGTAACCAGCAGCTACCCCAGCCAATATAAATCCAGCTGATTTCTCGCGACGACTTATCAAATAACCAAAGGTAACAATTAGCGCGGCGCTACCAAGCCACCAAAGAATTGGGGTACCAAGCGCTAAAACTTCTTGAGCACAAGATGCACTGCCACAATTTTTTGGGGATTGATAATAGAAAGATGTTGGTCTACCAAGTATCAACCAACTCCACGGATTTGCAGAATATGAATGGGCTTGCGTTAAACTGGTATGGAAATTTAACATTTCAAAGTGATAATGCCATAGCGAACGAATTGGCGAAGGAATAAATGAATAGAAGCCGCCACGTTCATCTGCCCATTGTCGATCCCAGCCACGTTTTGAAATTAACCAACCACTCCATGAAAATATATAGATCAGAGCAGGAGCCATAAAAAACTGGGTAATTCGCTGGAGAATGATTTTTATTCTACTTACATTTCGAACTTCAAAATAGATTACAATAGCTAAAAACGTTAATAAATAATAGATTCCACTCCATTTTGTTCCAATGGCGAACCCAAGTGCAATTCCGGTCCACCAATACTTCTCTGATAAAAAAGAAAAAAATGCTGCTAACACAAAGAACATTAAGTAAATATCTAGCAGCGCAGTTCTGGAGAGTACTAAGTGCAATCCATCTAACGCCATCAAGGCAGCAGCGCTAGTTGCCAAAAAGTGGGAGTTAAAAAGCTTATTTGCAATTAAATAAATTAAGGTTATAGATAGCGTTCCTAGAAGTGCACCCATAAATCGCCATCCAAATTCGTTATCCCCGAACAATTTAATCCCGAGAGAAATAATCCACTTTCCAATCGGGGGGTGCACAATAAATTCTGGCGCAGATTTATCTATTTCAACGCCGTATTTCAAATAATCTTTCGCGCCATCTACGTAATAGACTTCATCGAAAACATATCCCTTTGGGGTAGCTAAATTCCAGAATCGAGTGAGCGCCGCAAAAAGCGTGACTATTACCAAGGTGATTTGTTCGCGTAAGCGCATGACACAATTAGAGCATGGCGCAACTGATTTTGGCAGCAGTCCCATTGGGAAATCCTGGAGACGCCTCTAAACGATTAGTCGAAGCCTTACTTTCAGTTCGCGTAATCGCAGCGGAAGATTCAAGAAAACTCTCGCGCTTATGTAAGGACCTTGGGATTACCCACACGGCTCGAGTTATTTCTTTTTTTGAAGGAAATGAAAGTGATCGAACCGCTGAGCTGCTTGAAATTTTACAGAGCGGAACCGATGTTCTAGTGGTTACCGATGCTGGGATGCCAAGCGTGAGTGATCCCGGTTATCGATTAGTTCGAATTGCAATCGATAATAAAATTGGCGTAAAAGTCTTACCTGGGCCGAGTGCAGTTTTGACTGCGCTTGCAATCTCCGGCTTACCAACTGACCGTTTTTGTTTTGAAGGGTTTGCGCCGCGTACTTCGGGCGCTCGTGATACTTGGTTTCAAAAACTTTCAGAAGAAGAGCGAACTATTGTATTTTTTGAAGCTCCGCACAGATTACATGAATCCTTGATTGCAGCAGGCGAAGCTTTTGGTAGCGACCGCGATGCTGTTATCTGTCGAGAACTTACTAAGACATATGAAGAAATTGTCCGTGGAAAACTTGACCAACTAATTGTTTGGGCGAGTGGAAAAGAAATACTTGGCGAAATTACCTTAGTTATTGCAGGGTTTAATCCGAGTAGTCGTAAATTCCTACCAGCGGAGATTATTGCAAAAGTGTTGAAAAAAGAGAGTTCGGGAGAGCTGCGAAAATCAGCAATTCAAGCGGTAGCGCAAGAATTACATCTGCCTAAGCGCGAAGTTTTTGACCTGATGGTGAAATTTAAAAACGAATCCTGATTAGAATATGCAAATGTCTGCCAGTGCTGAGAAGTCATTCTATTTAACAACCCCTATTTATTATGTAAACGATGCACCGCATATCGGACATGCTTATACGACGGTTGCCGGCGATGTTTTGACCCGCTGGCATAGGCAAAAAGGTGAGAGTGTCTGGTTTCTAACCGGTACTGATGAGCATGGTCAAAAGGTTTTGCGAACTGCCGAAGCTAATAATGCAAAGCCGCAAGAATGGTGCGATCGATTGGTAGAAGAAGCTTGGAAACCAAATTGGAAAGCGCTCCATATTGCTAATGATGATTTTATTAGAACTACAGAAGAACGCCATGAGGTAAGAGTGCAACGATTCTTACAAGGTTTAATGGAATCTGGTTTCATTTACGAAGCGAAATATGAAGGCCCCTATTGCGTAGGGTGCGAGGAGTTTAAATTACCAGGCGATTTACTCGAAGGAAAGTGTCCCATCCATTCTAAACCTGTGGAAATGTTAAGTGAGACCAACTGGTTCTTTAAGCTTTCAGCATTTGTAACGCCACTTTTAGAGCGATACAAAAATAACCCGGAAACTTGTGAACCTGCATCGGCGCGAAATGAAGTGATCTCTTTTCTCGAAAGTGGCGTGACTGATTTATCAATTTCTCGTTCCACTTTTGATTGGGGAATTCAAGTTCCCTGGGACAAATCACAGGTCGTTTATGTCTGGTTCGATGCGCTGCTCAATTATGCAACTGCTGTTGGGTTAGGTGACCCAGCTGATTCGGCAGGCGGAAAGCAATTTGCAAAAACCTGGCCAGCCGATGTCCATCTAGTCGGAAAAGATATTCTCCGGTTTCATGCAGTGATCTGGCCCGCAATGTTAATGGCAGCGCGTTTGCAACCCCCTAAGAAAGTTTTTGCGCATGGTTGGCTTTTAGTTGGTGGTGAAAAGATGAGCAAGAGTAAATTAACTGGAATCGCACCAAGCGATATCACAGATCATTTTGGGGTAGATGCATTCCGTTATTACTTCTTAAGAGCAATTCCATTTGGAAGTGATGGATCCTTCTCTTGGGAGGATATGTCCGCGCGATACACCAGCGAATTAGCTAACGATTTTGGTAACTTAGCATCACGATTAGCTGCGATGGTAGAGAAATATTGCGCTGGGGTTTTACCAGGAAGAGCCAAAGAAGCATCGCTTGAGGAAGCGCTTAAAAAAGCCGTAGTTAACTCAGATAGCGCAATTACTGCGTTAGATTTTCAAACCGGAATAAATTCCATTATGGATTTTTGCAAACGGGTAAATGGATATGTAACAGAGAAAGAGCCATGGATATTGGCTAAAGATGAATTGCGCCGTAGCGAATTAGAAGCTGTGTTGTATAACACCGCGGAATCGCTACGAGCGCTTGCTGTATTACTACATCCAATAATGCCAATTTCCACGGAAGTGCTCTGGGTTTCACTTGGAGCGGCAGAATCTCTCGGAAAATTATCCGAACAAAAAATTGGTGAAGTTGCGAACTGGGGTCAATTAAGACCTGGCACGATTATTTCAAAAGGTGCAATTCTCTTTCCACGATTACCAGATGTAGAAACAAATGGCTGACCGGCACAATCGCGATATTGATCGACCAGCAGCACCACTTCCAGAACCGCTCGGCGTGACTTGCGTAGATTCGCATGCGCATTTGGAATTAATTGATCAAGGAAAACCAGCAAATGATCCAAGTATCGGTGAAGTTCTTGCACTTGCTAAAAGCGTTGGCATAGATCGAGTTGTACAGGTGGGATATTCAGCGGAGCAATCACAATGGTCCGTCGAATGCGCTGAGTTTTGGAATGATTCTGTGTTAGCTGCAGTAGCACTACATCCGAACGAAGCCCCAGTCGTTGCAGACCTAGAAGCTGATTTAAAAATTATTGAAAATTTAGCAGGACGTGAACGCGTGCGCGCAATTGGTGAAACTGGCTTAGATTTTTTTCGCACGCCACCTGAGCTTCGCGAACTTCAAAAATATTCATTTCGCAGACATATCGATATTGCAAAACGCCATAAAAAAGCACTTGTAATACATGATCGAGACTCACATCGCGAAGTATTAGATGTGCTAAAAGAAGAAGGCGCGCCAGAGATAGCTATTTTCCACTGCTATTCCGGTGATGCGGAGATGGCTCGAGAATGTATCGAAAACGGCTATTACTTATCATTTGCTGGCACGGTGACTTTTAAAAACGCACCTGAACTTCGAGAATCCGCAAAACTGGTGCCAGCAGATTTAATCTTGGTCGAAACAGATTCGCCGTTTCTAGCTCCTATGCCTAATCGAGGCGCGTTAAATACTCCGGCACAGATTCCTAACACGATCCGAGCGCTAGCGCATGAACGTAATCAAGACCCAGATGAATTAGCTGGAATTTTGAGTGAGAATGCTGAACGAGTTTTTGGTTTATTTCGCTAATGGCTAGAAACATCACGCTACTAGGGGCTACTGAAATTCGAGAAATTGCTAGTCGGCTTGATTTACGACCTGCAAAATCAATGGGACAAAATTTTGTAATTGATGGAAACAGTTGTCAGAAAATTGTTCGAAGTGCTGGAGTAACTTCCGACGATTTAGTTTTAGAAATTGGTCCCGGCATAGGTTCGCTTTCGCTTGCAATTTTGCAAACTGGCGCAAAACTAGTTGCGATAGAAATTGATAACCGTTTGGCAGAAGAACTGCCACATACTTTACTTTCACATAATTGTGAAATTGATACTTTTGAAATAGTAAAAAATGATGCGCTCTCACTTAATGAACTTGAGAAATACCCTACAAAACTTGTAGCGAATTTGCCATATAACGTTTCAGTTCCCGTTTTATTGCATATTTTGGAGAAATTTCCCACCATCACAAGCGGAGTTGTAATGGTGCAAACTGAAGTGGCCGAAAGGTTGGCTGCTAAATCGAAGAGCAAGATTTACGGAATACCAAGCGCTAAAGCAGCATGGTGGGCTGATTTATCCTTGAGTGGCACTATTTCTAGATCGGTTTTTTGGCCGGTACCAAAGGTGGATTCAAGTTTAGTTAAGTTTTATCGACATCCACCACTTGGGAGTGAAGTGGAACGACTCAATACTTTTGCAGTAATTGACCAAGCCTTTAGCCAACGTAGAAAGATGCTCCGTTCGGTATTGGCAGATCTCTGCGGTGGCAACAGTCAAGCTGAATCAATTTTAAATTCAATTGGAGTAGACCCAACGCTCCGCGGTGAGTCGTTAACAATCCATGATTTTTTAAAAATTGCTGCCGCTTTAGGAAAGAAATAGCCCGCGTTTACCAATAGGCTTTAGCGATATGAATACTGGAGTGGTCGTTAGAGTCCCAGGAAAAATTAACCTGCAACTTTCGGTAGGACCACTTGAAAAAACTGGTTTCCATGAAGTTGTAACTGTTTTTCAAGCAGTTTCACTTTTTGATGAGGTGACGGTAAAAAGCGCGTCACCTAATTCTGGAATTGTAATAAAAGTTTCCGGTGAAAATACGGACCATATACCAGTCGATCAAAATAATCTTGCATATAAAGCGGCTGAATTAATGGCTAAAAAATATAAAGTTTCTAATGATTTATCAATCCACTTAAAAAAGAACATTCCAGTTGCAGGTGGTATGGCTGGAGGTAGCGCAAATGCTGCTGGTGTAATTGTTGGAATTGATGCAATTTATAATTTGGGTTTAAACCGTGATGAGATGGAAAAGGTGGGTCGTGAAATTGGTAGTGATGTGCCGTTTGCAATATCTGGAGGAATTGCCATTGGCACCGGGAAAGGCGATCACATAACGCCAGCGCTCTCGCGCGGTAGTTATCAATGGGTTATTGCCCTATCGAGTTCTGGACTTTCAACACCAGCGGTATATAGCGAATGCGATCGATTACGTGAGGGAATGGGCATCATTGCGCCAACAGTAAGCGAACCCTTGATGCAGGCGCTGCGTTCTGGCGATGCAAAAGAACTTGGAAAATCTCTGAGCAATGATTTGCAAGCAGCCGCATGTTCACTTCGCCCTGCACTTAGATTGATTCTGGATGTCGGTATGGATTATGGCGCACTGGGCGGCTTGGTCTCTGGATCGGGTCCGACCGTTGCATTCTTAGCTGAAGATGAAGAACACTCATTAGATTTAATTGTTGCGCTGAAATCTAGCGGAGTTGTGGGAAATGTATTGCACGTTAGTGGACCGGTGCACGGCGCCCGAGTAATCGAAACTCTTTAACTATTTTTTCTTGGCAACTTTTTTATCTTTAATTGGCTTTGACTCACTTGACATTTTTGGCTTTGATTCCAAACTCGATAAGCCGTTCCAAGCCAAATTAACTAAGTGGGCTGCTACAACATCACGCGTTGGCCATCGAGTATCAAGCCACCATTGCCCAGTTAGCGCCACCATGCCAACCAGCATCTGTGAATACATTGGAGCCATCTTCGGATCAAAGCCACGGGCTGCAAATTCCGCTACAAAAATATCTTCCACTTGACTGGCAATATCGCTAATGAGAGTCGCGAACGAACCAGATTGCGCACCAACCGTTGAGTCGCGAACCAAAATTTGAAATCCATCACTTCGAGTTTCAATATAAGTTAGAAATGCAATCGCAGCTTGTTCTGCTCGCGCACGTGGTCGACCAGTTGTAAGTGAAGAAGTAATTAAACTCAAAAGCGCAGCCATTTCGCGATCTACTACGACCGCATATAAGCCCTCTTTGCCACCGAAATGTTCGTAAATAACCGGCTTGGAAACCTTGGCAGCAGCTGCGATTTCTTCGACGGTCGCACCTTCCACCCCTTTTTCGGCGAATATTGCGCGAGAGACTTCAATCAATTGTGAGCGGCGTTCTGCGCTACTCATCCGTCTACGTGGGGCGCTCATAAGCCCTAACGCTACGGGTTTCAAGCGATAAGCAATAACTCTGGTCGTAATTAGGAAAAAGATGCGAGAGAATACGGGTTCCTCCATTGTGTAGTGGCTAGCACATGGGCCTTTGAAGCCCAGGGTCCAGGATCGATACCTGGTGGAGGAGCCATGACCACAAGGAGATAGTTAGGCTTTGGCTAGACACGAGTGAGGAGCGCTGTTGAATCGCTTAGACCTTGCAATAGTTCTGGCAGCGGGTGATGGCACCCGAATGAAATCAACAACTGCGAAAGTTTTACATGAAATCGCAGGTCGCTCACTCCTCTCACATGTACTTCATGCAGTTTCTGAATTACAACCGACGCACACTCGCGTTGTTGTCGGTGCGCAACATGAAGAAGTTACTTCACACCTTAATGAGATTGCACCAAAAGCTCACCCAGTTTTACAGCCAAACCGAAACGGCACCGGTCACGCTGTTCGATTAGCGCTGGAAGTAGGCGCAGTTGACGGAACCATTTTGGTCACAGCTGGTGACACCCCATTACTTACTGGGTTAACACTTATCGAGTTATTGGCTGAACATGTAAATACTGGCGCTGTCGCAACCGTATTAACTGCAGAACTTCCAGATCCATTTGGTTACGGGCGAATCATTCGTGATGAGAACGATGAACTTCTAAAAATTGTAGAAGAGCGTGATGCGAGCGAGACCGAACGCGACATCGCAGAGATTAACTCTGGAGTCTATTTATTTGATGCCAAAGCGCTCGCTTCAGCGCTCACAAAAATTACTACTTCAAATGCACAAGGTGAAGAGTATTTAACTGATGTAATCGCAATTATGAAAGCGGATGGCGCAAAAGTCATTCCAATCGTGGTAAATAACTTCACCGAGATACTTGGCATAAATGATCGTTCACAACTATCGGAATGTGCATCATTTATGCGCGACCGAATTAATCATGCTCTTATGGTTAGCGGTGTTTCAATTATTGATCCCGCAACCACATGGGTAGATTTCACCGCTGAAATTGCAGAAAATGTCACAATCCTCCCCGGAACTTCTATCTCGGGTCATTCAGTTATTGAAGCTGGCGCGATAATCGGACCACGAACTACATTGGTAAATTGTCGAGTTGGTACTAACGCGAAAGTAGTCGAATCTCATTGTTCTGGCAGCGCTATCGGTGCAAATGTAAATATCGGCCCATTTTCTTACTTGCGAGATGGCAACGACATATCAGCAGATGCGAAAGTTGGGGCTTTCGTTGAGATGAAAAATTCTTCGCTTGGTCAAGGGTCAAAAGTTCCGCACCTTTCTTATGTTGGTGATGCCTCAATTGGTACTGGAACAAATATTGGAGCTGCGACTATTTTCGTAAATTACGATGGTGTAGAAAAACACCATACTGAGATTGGCGATCATGTTCGAATTGGTAGTGACACTATGTTGGTTGCGCCAGTCACGATTGGAGATGGTGCATATACCGCAGCCGGATCGGTGATAACTGAAGATGTTCCCGCTGGCGCTATTGGCGTAGGTCGAGCAAAACAACGGAACGTTCTGGATTGGGTATTGCGAAAACGCCCGGGCAGTAAATCCGCAGAAGCTGCAAAGAATGTGAAAGGGTCAGCCATATGAGCGAGATTCGGTTAAGTTCTGAAAAACGGCTCCGATTATTCTCTGGTCGCGGTTATCCAGAACTCGCTGATTATGTCGCTTCCGAATTAGGTATTCCCTTAACTCCAACTTCCGCATATGACTTCGCGAACGGTGAAATATTTGTGCGGTTTGAAGAGAGCGTTCGTGGTTGCGATGCATTTGTAATTCAAAGCCATGCTGCGCCAGTTAATAAACAAATCATGGAGCAACTAATAATGGTAGATGCATTAAAGCGAGCATCTGCAAAACGAATCACCGTTGTTGCGCCTTTCTATGGCTACGCGCGACAAGATAAAAAACACCGTGGACGTGAACCGATATCAGCACGTTTGATGGCAGATTTATTTAAAGCAGCCGGTGCTGATCGTTTAATGGTGGTTGATCTACATACTTCACAAATTCAAGGATTTTTTGACGGACCGGTTGATCACTTGTTTGCACTGCCACTTCTTGCTAATTACGTTGGCAGCAAAGTTGATCGGTCTCGTTTAACAATTGTTTCACCGGACTCTGGCCGAGTAAGAGTTGCCGAACGCTGGAGCGACCTACTTGGTGGCTGTCCGATTGCATTCATTCATAAAACTCGAGATCCACGCATCCCGAACGAAGCGATTACTGGCCGAGTGGTTGGTGATGTAACTGGGCAAACTTGTGTGGTCATCGATGACATGATTGATACCGCTGGAACCATTACTAAAGCAGTTGATGCGTTAATTGATGCGGGCGCAAAAGAAGTAATTGTTGCCGCAACACATGCAGTTTTCTCGGGTCCAGCTGCCGAGCGGTTAAGAAATTCAAAAGTTACTGAAGTTGTGATCACCGATACTTTGCCAGTTGCAGAAGAGAGTAAATTCCCTAATTTAACAGTGCTCTCAATTGCGCCACTGATTGCACGTGCAATCCGCGAAGTCTTTGAAGATGGATCGGTCACTAGTCTTTTCGATGGGCATAGCTAAAACCCCAGTTTTTACGCATAGCTAAAACGCCGTTTTGCTTTAACGCCACAGCTCCCACTAATCTGACGCATGTAACGGCGAGGGATAAATCTCGACAATCCGTAATCGACGAAGACACAGGAGCAAACGAAGATGGCTGAAATTACAATCAAGGGAACAATACGTACCGAATTTGGTAAAGGTCCTTCCCGAAAAGCACGACGTGATGGTTTAGTGCCCGCCGTAATTTATGGCCATGGCGAACAACCAACACACATCTCACTTCCAGCACGCGAAGTCGGAATTGCAATCAAGACTGCAAACATACTTCTCGATATTGATCTAGGAAGCAAAACAGAATTAGTTCTGCCAAAGTCCATCGTTCGTAATCCGCTAAAAGGAACGCTCGAACATCTTGATCTTGTAATTGTTCGCCGTGGTGAAAAAGTTACGGTTGCGGTTCCAGTTCACGCTAGTGGTGAATTTGATCGAGACGGAATTTTGGAACACGTTAACAACACAATTGAAGTTGAAGCAGAAGCTACTGCGATTCCAGCATTCTTAGAACTTGATATGACTGGCTTGATGGCGGGCGAATCCAAGTACGCTGCTGATGTAGTTCTTCCTGCCGGTGTAACGCTTGTTAGCGATCCGAAGTTAGCTGTAGTTCACCTTTCAGTTCGTGCAGCACAAGAAGAAGTTGTAGTTGCGGTACCTGCTGAAGGCGAAGTCGCTGCCGCAACTGCTGCGGTACCAGCTGAAGGCGAAGCCGCGAAAGAAGAAAAGAAGTAACTTTTCTTTCCACAACGCTAGCCTTATTCCATGGCTAACCGTTGGCTCATTGTCGGACTTGGAAATGCGGGTCCGGAATACGCGAATACCCGCCATAACATTGGTGCGCTCGTAGTAGAACGAATGGCCGCACAATCTCAAGCAAGATTCTCTGCTCATAAAGCGCGCGCAGATATAGCTGAAATTAGATTAGGTGTTGGTGGTGATACGCCAGTTTTGATTTTGGCGCGGCCACGTTCATATATGAATGAATCAGGCGGCCCAGTTAAAGGGCTAGCGGATTACTTTTCAATCGCGCCAGCTCAAATAATTGTGTTACATGATGAATTAGATATCGAATTCAATTCAATTCGAGTAAAACTTGGCGGCGGCGATAATGGACACAATGGTCTAAAAAGTGTTACCCAATCAATGGGAAGCGGCGATTACTACCGAATCCGAATGGGAATCGGACGTCCGCAAGGCCAACAAGACCCGGCTGATTTTGTACTGAAACAATTCGCCAGCCAAGAAAAGAAAGATCTCGAAGTCTTTTTAGCCGAGGGCGGCGATGCGATTGAGTCGTTAATCACCCAAGGACTTGAAAAGACCCAACAAGATTTTAATTCTTAAATTTATCAACCAGTATTTCGAAGCCCCGCCGCAACCCCATTAATCGTAAGCAGGAGCGCCCTCCTTATCAGCTGCGCTTGCGATTGGCTTCCAGACCTTACTTTTTTTAATAATGAAATTTGAAGCAAATGAAGTGGGGCGAGGTAGGTATCTCGGATTTGTAAAGTTCTAGCGAGAATTTCCTGGTCACCAAGGATTTCTTGCTTTTTAGTTAACATAAGAATTTCTCTCTTAGTTAATTCAAATTCAGTTTCTATGGTAGTTAATAAATGATGTAGCGATGGATCAACTAAGGCTTCAACATACTTTCGTGCCACAACTAGATCGGTCTTTGCAATCGTCATCTCCACGTTGCTAATAAAGGTGCGGAAGAAGTGCCAATCTTTGAGCATTTGTTGCATTACGGTTTTGCGGCCAGACTCACGCGCGGCTTTTAAGCCAGAACCAACACCAAACCAGCCCGGCACAATTTGCCGCGACTGGGTCCAACCAAATACCCAGGGAATTGCACGCAAACTAGATAAGCCACCCGCCGAATCTGGACGTCGAGACGGGCGGGAACCTAGGAATAAATCTCCCAGCTGTTCAACCGGAGTGGATGTATAAAAATAAGCAGGCAGGTCAGGATGATCAATTAAGGCGCGATAACTCGTAAAAGATGCATCACTAATTGCAGTCATGCATGAATTCCAATTTTCCAAATCTATCGGAGTCTGTCTTGGTTTTCGATTTAGCACAGTTGCTTCTAGTGCAGCTGCGAGTGTTAACTCAACGTTTTCACGAGCCAATGCAGGGAGTGCATATTTATCGGAAATTACTTCGCCCTGTTCAGTCATTTTAATTTGACCATCTAGTGAACCCCAAGGGAGCGCGATCAGTGCATCGTAAGTTGGGCCGCCACCGCGGCCGACCGAACCACCGCGGCCATGAAATAACCGTAACTTAACGCCATGTTTCAAAGCGACATCACGAAGCCTGCGTTGGGCTCGATGGATCTCCCATTGGCTAGTTGCAATTCCCGCATCTTTGTTTGAATCTGAATAACCAAGCATTACTTCTTGAATTTCGCCGCGCAATTTTACTAACTTGCGATAAATCGGAGTTGAAAGTAATTCATCGAGGATTTCTGCAGCCGAGCGCAATTCCTGCACAGTTTCAAGTAGCGGCGCAAATCCTATTTTTGCGTATGGGGAGTCATCATCTAATTTAATCAGATCGGCAGATTGCGCAATTACCGCAGCGGCAAGTACATCCGTAGCACTTTTAGTCATAGAGATGATGTAGGTTTCAATAACTGTCGGATCAAAATTTTCCAATGATTCCTTTATCGCTACAAAAGTATTTAAAGTTTTTCTAGAAACATCAGTTAGTGCATCAAGATTTGGCCGCTTATTACCCTCTAAAGCCTTCGCTAAAAAAATATGGCGCTTTTCGCGATCCAGGGCTTTGTAATTATCGCCAATAAAAAGTTCATTTAGGCAATTTTGGTGGACCTCGGAATGCTCTCTAATATCCATAGTTGCGTGATTAATACCAAATGCAGTAATAGTTCGAATGGTTCGTTCAAGTAATCCGGTTGCGATTAACTCGCCTTTATGTGCCAGAAGTGAGTTATACATTAATAAGAGATCTGATATTAATTCAGAAGTGTCGTGATAATCGCGGTTAGGGACATGAACGTCATTCTTTGCATGGCGCGCTCGGGTTAGCTCTAGGCGATGCCGAATTGCGGTTGCTTTTAATCGGTAAGGTTCTTCAACATTAATTCGCTTAAATCTCGGTTCAATTTCTGGAATATTTCGTAGATCTTTAGCTACAGAATCTACTAATTCTTTAGAAGCACCAGCGATTCTGGCGGAGATGGAAAGCGCTTGGCGGAGTTCGTCTAACACTTCTAACGTGACTCGAATTGCATGGCCCATCTGCAAAACAATTGCTTGTTTTGTAATCACTGGAGTGATGTTTGGATTTCCATCGCGATCACCGCCAATCCAACTTCCAAAACTAAGCGGTTTTGCAGTTGGAGATAAGTTAATATTTAACCGCTTTAATTCCCGAGCAAAGTCATCTAATACTTCCGGAACGGTATGGCGGAATAAATCATCTAAGTAATAGAGCGCATTAACCGCTTCGTCTAGCGGTTCTGGTTGTCCCAGGCGAAGTTCATCAGTTTGCCAAAGCAAATCAACGGCTTCAGCTAATCGGCGGGATTGGCTAGCAGTAGTCGGGTCATCTAATAAATCAGCGATTGTGGCTAACTTGCTTAATACTGATCGTCGGGCTGCTTCAGTTGGATGGGCGGTAAAAACCGGACGAACTGAAAAATTAGCTAACCAAATTCTTAAATCGTTTTCACTGAAATCTTTATTCTCATTTTTTGCTTTCTCGATAGCGTCTACCGCGCGAGAAATCCAAGAACTTCCATCCTCACGGGCAGCAGCAAGAATTCTTGAACGGTGAACTTGTTCGGCGACATTTGCTAAATTGAAATAAGTATTAAAAGCTCTTACAAGTTGAACGCATTCATCAACGGTTAAATTAGCTAAAGTTTTTTCAGCTCCATCGTCACGTACTTCTTTTCGAACTTTTTCAACTAAATCTAAAAGGTGACTGCCTTCTTGCCGTACTAAAGTTTCACCAAGTAGATCGCCAAGTTTTCGAACATCTGCGCGCAAATTTGCGTCATCATCGGCAATTGCTTGATGTGGCGCTATGGACATATGGCTAATCATGTCAGCAAGACGGCGGTAGAATCTCCTTGATTAAGCCCCCTTTTAATACCCCAGGTATTGAACGTTGGGGCCAATTCGCGTTGGGCGAGCACGAAAGGAGCGGTGATGCAAGGGTTATTAGATGTGCTGGATCGTGCAATTAATCTTGATAAATTCTTTAACGACGAAGTATTAGATCTCGTCTGCGCGCAATCGCTAACCCCTTTCTTACTAAGTCATCGCGCAACCAGTAAACCAATCGTGATAGTCACACACTCAAGTAGGCGAGCTGAAGATATTGGAATTGAAATCTCGGCAATATTGGGCAAAGAAGCAATCATCCAATTTCCTGCCTGGGAAACGCTTCCTCATGAAAAATTAAGCCCGAAGAGTGACACAGTCGCGCAACGAATCCATGCGCTCTATCAATTGCAGAACGCATCCGGAAAACTAAGAATTTTAATCGCGCCAATTAGAGCGCTTATCCAACCGTTAGTCGGCACAATCACTGAAACTCCATTACTTCACTTAGAAATAGGTAAAGAAATTTCCCTCTCTGAATTAGTTTCACAGTTAACGTTCATGGCTTATAACCGAACCGATTTAGTAGAACGACGCGGTGATTTTGCGGTTCGTGGGGGCATTGTAGATATTTTTCCACCACTTGACGAACATCCAATTCGAATTGAGTTCTTTGGCGACGATATCGAAGAGATGCGGTATTTTGCCGTCTCCGATCAGCGGACTTTTGCCCCATATCTTGGAAATTTACAAATCCTGCCTTGCCGCGAATTGTTAATAACTAACGAAGTGAAAAACCGTGCGCTAATTCTCGCCGAAAAATTTCCAGAGCTCCGCGATATTTGTACTCGAATTTCTGAAGGCGCATATGTAGAGGGAATGGAGTCTTTAGCATCAGCGCTTTCACCAACTATGAAACCACTTCTGTCTTACTTTAAGAAAAATACTGAATTAATTCTTTTAGATGAAGAGCGAAATCGTTCTCGAACTTTAGATTTAGTTAATACGAGCAATGAATTCTTAGAAGCTGCCTGGTCGAGCGCTGCAAATGGTGGCGCAACTCCAATTGATTTACGCACTTTATTAAGAGATGGAACCTATTTCTCTTTTGATGAACTTCGCGAATATGCCCAAGATAATCGAGGGTTTGGCTGGCGAAGTATTAATAACTTTGGTGGCGATGAATCCACTTTTATCGCTGATTTTCTGCCTCATGAACCCTATAAAGGCAATAACGAAAAGTTGATCGCCGATCTCTCAAATTGGGTACGCAACGGTTATCTAGTTCTCTTATCTGCTCATGGTCATGGATTAGCCGATCGATATTTCGACATATTAGTTGATGCAGATTTACCGGTTCGGAAGAGTGAATTTATTAAGAGTGCACCAACTCGAGATAGTGTAATTGTCACCACTTCAAATTTAGAGTTTGGGTTTATAAACGAAGCCATAAAAGTTGTATTAATTACAGATAAAGATATCTCTGGACATCGCAACTCAACTGGCGATGGTGCAAAGATGCCATCTCGACGTAAGAAATCTATTGATCCATTAGAACTAAAAGCGGGCGATTATGTAGTTCATGAACAACATGGCGTAGGAAGATATATCGAATTAGTTAAACGCGATTTTGGTGGTGCTGTGCGTGAATATTTGGTAATCGAATATGCATCTTCAAAACGCGGCCAACCTGGTGATCGGATTTATGTTCCGACAGACGGGCTTGAACAAGTTACAAGATATGTTGGCGGCGAAGCGCCGGCAGTTCATCGGATTGGCGGTTCCGATTGGATTAAAGCAAAGTCTCGCGCTCGTAAAGCAGTAAAAGAAATTGCTGGTGAATTAATTCGGCTTTATGCGGCTCGGACCAGCTCGCCAGGTTTCGCATTTTCTGCGGATACACCTTGGCAACGCGAGTTAGAAGATGCATTTGCATATGTAGAAACTCCAGACCAACTTTCCACTATTGATGAAGTTAAACGCGATATGGAACGGCCATATCCAATGGACCGAGTGGTTTGCGGTGATGTCGGATATGGAAAGACGGAAATTGCAGTTAGAGCTGCATTTAAAGCGGTACAAGATGGTAAGCAAGTGGCGGTTTTAGTTCCCACTACTTTGTTAGTACAACAGCATCTCTCCACATTTACTGATAGGTATACCGGATTCCCAATTAAAGTGGCAGGTTTATCTAGATTTAATTCAGCTAAAGAGAATAAGAAAACATTGGATAGTTTGGCAGATGGTTCAATTGACATCGTAATTGGCACCCATAGATTACTTTCGCAAGATGTAGTAATAAGAGACCTCGGATTAGTAATTGTTGATGAAGAACAAAGGTTTGGGGTTGAACATAAAGAAAGCTTAAAGAAAATGCGGACATCGGTAGATGTGCTCTCTATGTCTGCTACGCCAATTCCTCGAACTTTGGAAATGGCGATTACGGGCATTCGAGAAATGTCCACAATAACTACGCCACCTGAGGAACGTCATCCAGTTCTTACATATGTAGGACCTCAAGATGATAAACAAGTAACAGCTGCAATTCACCGCGAACTACTACGCGATGGTCAAGTTTTCTATATTCATAATCGAGTAGAGAGCATTGATCGTGCTGCGGCAAAGTTGCGAACTTTAGTGCCAGAAGCCCGGATTGCAATTGCGCATGGCCAGATGAATGAAACAGCGTTGGAAGCGGTAATCCTTGCTTTCTGGAATCGCGAGTTCGATATTTTAGTTTGCACCACAATTGTAGAAAATGGAATTGATGTTGCTAATGCAAATACGTTACTAGTAGAACGCGCCGATTTATTTGGACTATCCCAACTTCACCAAATCCGTGGTCGTGTTGGTCGAAGTCGAGAGCGCGCTTACGCATACTTCTTGTATCAAGCGGATAAACCATTAACCGAGCTTGCCCTTGATCGATTAACTACAATCTCGACGCACACCGATTTAGGCTCTGGAATGCAAGTTGCGCTAAAAGATTTAGAAATTCGCGGAGCTGGAAATTTGCTAGGCGGCGAACAGAGCGGACATATTGCCGATGTTGGTTTTGATTTGTATATGCGGATGGTCGGTGAGGCGGTAAATGAATACAAGAGTGGGTACTTCGAGCAGACACCTCGTTTAAAGGAATGCCGTGTGGAACTTCCAGTGACTGCTCATTTACCGCACGATTACATTCCAGGCGAGCGGCTACGTCTTGATATTTATCGACGACTCGCGGATGCACAACAAGAGAGCGACATTGATGCAATTCGGGAAGAAATGGTCGATCGATTTGGTGAGCCAACCAGCGTGGTAAACATTTTGCTTCAAGTCGCTGCTTTAAGAGTTATGGCCAAGAACCTTGGAATTACCGAGGTAATACTTCAAGGAAATTTCCTTCGCATCGGCGAGGTTTTACTCCCAGAATCCACACAACTACGGATGCAACGGCTCTACCCAGGCACACTTATTAAAACCGCCATCAAAGTTATCTTGATTGCCCGCCCAAAAACCCCATTAAAAGCGCAATCTGGACGATTATCCATAGCCGATTCTTCAGAAAGCGAAGCGATACGGAATACTGAACTCCTTACCTGGGCGATGCAGGCAATTACTTCGACTAAATGAAAGTGAGTTCTTCGTGAAAAAATTTATAGCATCTGCGCTAATTCTAATTAGCGGGTTATTTCTAGCTGGCTGCTCAAATATGAGCGCTGCCGCAACTATCGGTAAAACTGAAATCTCAATGAAGATGGTCGAAGATAGCATCGCAGAAATTTTGGCGGAGCGTGCAAAAACTGATACTTCAAATATGCAACTTGAAACCGGAGATGCGCTAAACCGTAGTCAATTACAATTCTTCGTAACTAATCGAATTATTGAAGAAGTTGCCATTGAAGACAATATTAAAATTACCCAAGCCGAAATCGATGCTTACCGCATCAATATTCTTGGCAAAATTGGCGGCGAAGCTGCGTTGCCAAACGTATTAGTTAACGCAACGTTGGCACCATCAAACGTCGTAGATATCTTCCGTCGCGATTTAATCGTTGCAAAACTCTCTCAAGCTGCAACTAATTCGGGGTTATCTGAAGCGGATGCTGGCACTGCTATTCAACAATTAGTTATTGAGAAAGCTAAAGCGCTAAAAATTGTGATTAATCCTAAGTTTGGCAAATGGAATGCTTTAACCGCCCAAATTGAAGCAGCAGATGCTACAAACGGCGCTGTTACTCCATAACGCTCTTGAGATTTTTAAATGAAAACTGATGAGCTAAAACGCTTAGCAGAGGTAATGGATCGGCTCCGTTCACCGGGGGGTTGTCCGTGGGATGCCGAACAAACGCATCAGAGCCTACTTAAATATTTATTAGAAGAATCCTATGAATACATTGAGGCGGTTGAGAGCGGTGATCGTGACGCGATTAAAGAAGAACTTGGCGACTTATTACTTCAGGTTTACTTTCACTCACGGATAGCGGAAGAAGATAAATCAGCGCCATTTTCAATAAATGATGTAGCTGCGGGTGTTACAAAGAAATTAATTAGCCGACACCCACACGTTTTCGGAGATGTTGTGGCGAACACTAGCGAAGAAGTTAAGCAAAACTGGGATCAAATTAAGAGCGCAGAAAAAGGTAGAACTTCACCAATAGATGGTGTTCCACTTGGCCAGCCAGCTCTCCAATTAGCGGCGAAATTATTACATCGTGCTGAGAAGAATAAATTAGCTAGACCAAATACCAATTCCGTAAACTCCACCTTTTCTGATTCAAAAGATTTAGAGAGCGATTTAGGTGAAGCGCTCTTTACGTTTACGGCGTGGGCAGTTGAAAACGGAATTGATCCCGAAGCCGCGCTTCGGAAAGTGTCGTTGGCATATGCGGAAAAAATCGCAAACGAAAAGACCCTGTAGACTTACCAAATAATGTAAAAGCTCTGAAAACTTCAAACTAGGAGATCATTGTGGTAGCGATAGAGATAATTGGCGCAAGAGAAATTCTTGATTCCCGTGGAAACCCAACAGTTGAAGTTGAAGTAATTTTAGAGGACGGCACCAACGCTAGAGCAGCAGTTCCAAGCGGAGCTTCAACCGGCGCATTCGAAGCTGCAGAACTCCGTGATGGCGGCGCTCGATATTTAGGTAAAGGTGTAGCGAAAGCCGTTAATTTTGTTATTGATGAAATTGCGCCAAACCTTGAAGGTTTGGCAGCGCAAGATCAACGCGAGATAGATCAGATTATGATCGATTTAGATGGCACACCAAACAAATCTCGTCTCGGCGCAAACGCAATTCTCGGGGTTTCACTTGCAGTGGCAAAAGCCGCTGCAGAGAGTTCAGATTTATCTTTCTTCCGTTATATCGGCGGCCCAAATGCGAGCATGTTGCCAGTACCAATGATGAACATTCTAAACGGCGGTGCTCATGCCGATACAAACGTTGACATTCAAGAATTTATGATCGCGCCAATCGGTGCGCCAACTTTTAAAGAATCACTTCGCTGGGGCGCTGAGATTTACCATAACTTAAAAGCAGTTCTAAAAAAGCGTGGCCTCGCAACCAGCATTGGCGATGAAGGTGGATTTGCACCAAACCTCGAGAGCAATCGCGCAGCTCTTGATTTGATTCTAGAAGCAATTGAAAAAGCTGGCTTCAAACCAGGCAAAGAGATTGCGCTAGCGATGGATGTGGCCGCAACTGAATTTCATAGCGACGGTAAATATTCATTTGAAGGTAAGAATTTATCTGCTGTAGAAATGATTGCTTATTACAAGGGCTTAGTTGATTCTTATCCGCTAGTTTCTATCGAAGATCCACTATCTGAAGATGATTGGGATGGCTGGGCTGAAATAACTAAAGAGTTAGGCAGCAAAGTTCAACTTGTTGGCGATGATCTCTTTGTAACAAACCCAGTTCGCCTGGCACGTGGCATTGCCGCGAATACCGCTAACGCGCTATTAGTTAAGGTAAACCAAATCGGAACCCTTACTGAAACTTTAGATGCTGTGGCTATGGCACATCGGGCTGGATATCGTTCCATGATGAGCCATCGATCTGGTGAAACAGAAGACACCACCATTGCCGATCTTGCGGTCGCAGCAGAATGTGGCCAGATTAAAACTGGTGCGCCAGCACGAAGCGAACGTGTTGCTAAATACAACCAACTTCTTCGTATTGAAGAAGAGCTAGGCGAGAGCGCACGTTATGACGGGCGCGGCGCATTTCCTCGTTTCTCAATTTAAGAATTAACCTTTTGCTATGAAAAAACAGCGGTTTAAGCGGCCGCATGTAGCGCTTGGATTATTCCTAACTGAAAAAGGAATTTCAGGTCGCTTGCTAGTTCTCTTTTTTGTAATTTTCGCGATGGCAATTACGCTCGCGCCACCCACGCAACATTATTTTGCGCAACGTGCTCAAATCAGCGCCTTGCAAGCAGACGTTTCCGATAACCAGAAAAAATTAAATGATGCACTAGCGCAATTACAACTCTGGCGGGATCCAAATTATGTTAAATCTCAAGCCCGCGAACGGTTGCATTTTGTGATGCCAGGGGAACGGCAGTACATAGTGATTGGTACTGAGCAATCTCTTTCGACTGATGCAAATACTGCCGCACCTGTAAATGAGAAATTTCCAATCGGAATTCCTTGGTATTCCCGAGTTATCTCTTCCATAACCTCAGTCGGGGTGACCAATCCGTGAGTGAAAAACCTACTCAACAAGATTTAGATGATGTGGAAATTCAACTACAGCGAACTCCTAGGGATGTTAATGGAGTCGCCCATAGATGTAATTGCGGATCTCCAGATGTTGTAGAAACTCCACCTCGGCTAAGTGATGGCACACCTTTTCCAACTTTTTTTTATGCAACTTGTCCAAAACTGACTGGCGCAATTTCAACTTTGGAATCAAGCGGTTTAATGGCAGAAATGAATGCACGGTTAGAGAGCGATCCCGAACTTTCTGGACAATATGCTGCTGCCCACCTTGATTATCTAGCAGCGCGCGCAGCGCTAGGGATCGATGTTCCAGAGTTAGCCGATATTTCAGCTGGTGGCATGCCAGATCGGGTTAAATGTTTGCACTCACTAATTGCACATTCGCTTGCTGCTGGCCCCGGAGTAAATCCCCTTGGCGATGAAGCCCTAGCAAAGTTACCTAAATGGTGGCTTAACGGAACTTGTATTGAAGTTGCAGTTAAATGACTCGAGTCGCGGCAATCGATTGCGGTACCAATTCAATTCGACTATTAATTGCCGATATCGATAATGGAAACTTTCGTGAAGTTGTGCGGGCTATGGAGATTGTCCGCCTTGGTCAAGGTGTCGATAAAACCAAATCATTTCACCCAGATGCTATCGCACGAACTCTTGCCGCTGTTGATAAATACGCAAAACAAATTACGACAAAAGGAGTTGAAAAAATTCGTTTCTGCGCAACCAGCGCGACCCGCGATGCCACTAACCGTGATTTGTTCATAAATGGCGTTGAATCAATTCTTGGCATTAAACCAGAAGTTATTCCAGGCGAAGAAGAAGCTGCGCTCTCATTTATTGGCGCAACTAAGGAACTCGCAAAAACAGATGGTCCATTTTTAGTTGTAGATATCGGTGGCGGATCAACCGAATTTGTTTACGGTACCGATAAAGTCGAATCCGCTAAGAGTGTAAATATCGGATGTGTCCGAATCTCTGAACGGCATTTCACATCAGCACCGCCAACTCCCGGCTCAATTGTGGAAGCCATTAGCGATATTGATGAAGCAATTGCGGTTGCCGCAAAAGCAGTACCAATCACGCAAGCTAAGACGTTAGTCGCAGTTGCTGGCACTGCAACTACAGTTGCGGCGGCGGCGTTAGAGCTAGATCATTACGATCGTTATGCAATCCATTTATCGCGAATCAGCGCAGAAAAAACTTATGCAGTTGCAAAACGTTTACAAGGAATGGAACGAAGTGAAATTGAAAACCTCGGCTACATGCACTCTGGTCGAGTAGATGTGATTGCGGCTGGGTCACTAGTACTCTCACGAATTATGCTTGCAACTGGCGCAACGGAATTTGTAGCTTCCGAATCCGACATACTTGATGGCATGGCGTGGTCGATTAGTTAAAATGACAAAAGATCCAAAGAAAATTAAATCTTTATTGGAACTTGATAAAGCCATCACAAACTGCAAACTCTGTCCACGTTTAGTGGATTGGCGTGAAGAAGTTGCCATTACAAAACGTAAATCATATGAAACCGAAAAATACTGGGGGAAACCAATCCCAGGTTTTGGTTCTGAAAGGGCTTCACTTCTCATTGTTGGGCTAGCCCCTGGTGCGCATGGGGCTAACCGAACTGGTCGAATCTTTACGGGAGATCGTTCTGGTGATTGGTTATTTAGTTCGCTATATCGAAACGGTTTAGCAAAAATCGCAATTAGCGTTGACCGAAACGACGGCCAAGAACTCCCAACTTCTAGAATCGCTTGCGCAGTTAGGTGTGCACCACCAGATAACAAACCAACTACGGAAGAGAAAGCGATCTGCGCGCCTTGGCTCCATCGAGAGATGGAATTACTTTTTCCTACTCTGAAGTCAATTTTGGTACTTGGTAATTTTGCTTGGGGTGCAACTATTTCTGCGTTAACCGAACTTGGTGTGAGTCTGCCTAAGCCGATCCCAAAATTTGGCCATGGTGCTAACTTCAAGTTTAAAGGTAAAGATGGCGTAGTTCGCTTAGTTATTGCTAGCTATCACCCAAGTCAACAGAATACATTTACCGGGAAGTTAACCGAAAAACAGTTGGATTTAGTGATTAAAAAAGCGGGTAGATTTGCCCAGTTAGATTTGCCCTCGTAGCCCAATGGCAGAGGCAGAGGACTTAAAATCCTCCAAGTGTCGGTTCGACCCCGACCGAGGGCACTCTCAGGAAAATCCTTTAATATATTGGCTCCACCAACCGAAAGGGAAGTAATGCAAAGTTCAAACCCTGTTTTAGGACGAGCTTTTAACCAACGTGGTTATGCCGCGATGGGATCATCCTCAACAAGTGATTTAACAAGTGATCAACTTGAGGCAACCTTTGCCGCACCAGCGGCATCTTCGATGCGCACTGGTCGCATGACAATCGATGATGTAATCACTCGAACTGGAATTTTATTTGCCGTTTTAGTTGCAGTTGGCGCAGTTGCTTGGACTTCTAATCTCGGCGGCGGAGCTTTGATGCTCGGTATTTTTGGTGGCTTTATTCTCGCGATGGTTATTACATTTGGAAAAACTATTCGCCCGCCGTTAATTATTGCTTATGCTGCGCTAGAAGGTTTAGCGCTCGGGGTAATTAGCCATATCTACAATGAAATTTATAGTGGAATTGTCGTGCAAGCCATTGTTGCAACACTTGCTGCATTTACTGGCGTGCTCTTTGCCTATAAGAGTGGCCGGGTTCGTGCCACACCAAAATTCCAACGCGCACTTATGGGTGCAGTAATCGGATACTTGATTCTTGGAGTTGCAAGTTTAATCGGTGGTGCTTTTTTTAATTTAGGTAATGGAGCTGGGTTATATGGTTTAAGTTCAGTTGGTCCGTTACTAGCAATCGCTGGGGTTGCGCTCGCGAGTTTCTTCCTGGTGCTTGATTTCGATCAAATCGAAAAAGGAATTCAAGCAGGCGCGCCAGCAGAACAATCTTGGATTGCAGGCTTTGGCTTGATGGTTACGATTGTCTGGCTATATCTGGAAGTTTTACGCTTAATTTCCATTCTGCGTCGCGACTAAGTTTCTAGTTTCGGGTAATCGAGCCGCTAGCAAAATCGCGATTAAGAATGCGCACGCAGTAGTGGTAAAGGCGGTGCGATAGGAATAGATATCGGAAATGTAGCCGAGCAATATCGGTCCGACCATCATTCCCGCATCGCCCGCCATTTGAAATATTGCAATAACTTTCCCGCTTCGCCCTTTAATAACATCGCCAACTAACGCCGCGCCAGTGCCGCCAAATGCGCCTCCGAGTCCAAAGAAGAGCATCGCGAGCAGAAACATCCAGGTTGTAGTTGCGAAAATTAGCAGTAAAAGCCCAAGCGAAAGCAAAGCGAACCCGATAAGTAGCGCAGCTCTTCTACCTGAACTATCCGAGTATCGACCGGCACGAATTAAGATCAAACCTTGCGCAAGCGCGCTTAACGTAAAACCAAATCCGACAATAGTTGTGGTGCCATGCAACTCTTCCGTAACAAAAAGTGGCAATATCGATGAGCGAACTCCGAAAAGTACCCAGGTTGATAGAAAGGTCATGATTAGCGCATAACGGAATGGTCTTATTTTTAAGGCTTGAAAAATTTTAGTTGTAGGTAACGATTCATCGTTTTCAGTTTTAGTTCCAAAGCGAGCTTCATGTAGATAGAACAATCCAATTGATCCTGCAATCGAAAGTGTTACTGCATAAATAAAGAATGGCGCTCGAGGTGAGAATGCAATTAGCGCGCCACCGAAAGCTGGACCAGCAATGCTGCCAACTAAGAATCCGCCATTAAATACTGATTGGGCACGGGCACGTTGACTGTCACTGGCAACTCGCAAGATTAGTGAACCAGAAGCTACTGAGAACATTGATGAACCTAATCCGCCAGCAGCTCGCAAGAAAAGTAATTGCTCATAACTTTGCGCCAACCCAGATAGAAAGACAAAAAAAGCAACCATAAATAAGCCGGTTCCAAGAGTTAACCGTTCGCCGAAGCGATCTACTAATTTTCCAGATACTAAACCGGAGGCTAACCGAGTAATTGCGAACATTGAAACTACTAATCCAATTGCGGCATTGCTTACGCCAAAAGATTTAGCGAAAATTGGAATGGCTGGAATTATTAAGCCAAATCCAAGTGCAACAAAAAACGAAACGGCAGTAACTACCGCCACTTCTTTAGGTAGGTCGGTAAACGGTGATTTAAACCGTTTGATTAGCCGAGCGCCTCTCCAGCTGCCTCATGTTTTGCTGTGGCATGATCCGCGCCACTTTGTAGCGGTTTCTCTCTAAGAAAAATTGAGAATAGGAACCCAACAAACATGATTGGTGCCGCAGAGAGAAATACCACGTGGAATGCGCTACTAAATCCATTAAGCACCACATTCTGTATTTCGATTGGCAGTTTCACCAAACCGGCTGTGTTATTGGTTAACCCGGCTAGTTGAGTTTTATCTACACTGGCCATCAAAGTTGGGTTAGTAGTAGCTAATTCTGCGAAACTACTTGCTAGATTATGTGAAACTCGATTATTTAGAATTGTGCCAAATATTGCAGTTCCAAAAGCGCCACCAAGACTTCTAAAGAAAGTATTAGAGCTAGTAGCGATACCTAGATCCTTGAAATCTACCGCGTTCTGTAGCGCAATAACTAAAGTCTGCATTGAAAGTCCAAGGCCAGCGCCAACGATGATTGCGTAAATTGAAACTTCCCAATAAGGGGTATCGATTCCTAATCTGCTCATTAGTAGTAAACCAATCGTCATTAGCAGCGTTCCGAAAACTGGGAATTTCTTATATTTACCTGTTGAAGAGATAAGTTTTCCACTGGTGATGGTCATAGAGACGATACCGAGCATTAATGGAATTAGCTTAAGCCCAGAAGCAGTAGCGCTATTTTTTTGAATTACTTGCAAGTAAAGCGGCAGCATCACAATTGCGCCAAACATTCCCGCACCAACAATAAAACCAAGAACTGAAGTTAGCGAGAAAGTATGATTCTTAAATAGATAAAGCGGCAAAATTGGTTCGACAGCCTTGCCTTCCCAATATAAGAAAATGACGGAAAATAGCACTCCGCCAAGAATGAAAATTAAAGTTTTCGGATCAGTCCAACCATTTTCTGGACCGTAAACCGAGATTCCAAGAAGAATTGCAACCACGCCGACAACCATTAAAAGCGCGCCTAGATAATCAATTTTATGATCCCGTTTCACTTTTGGAATATGAAGAACGATTGATGTAACCACCATTGCCAAGATCCCAAATGGCAAGTTAATGTAGAAAATCCAACGCCATCCAGTAACACCAAGAATTGTTGCGTGATCCGAGAAGAATCCGCCAAGCAACGGACCAGCTACTGATGAAAGACCCCAAACCGCACCAAAGTAACCTTGATACTTTCCGCGTTCGCGCGGTGAAACAATGTCACCAATAATCACGAAAGTAAGACCCATCAATCCACCAGCGCCTAAACCTTGTAGCGCGCGAGTTGCGATTAATTGAGTCATGTTCTGCGACATACCGGCAAGCAATGAGCCAATTAGAAATGTAACGATTGCAAATTGGTAAACCGGGCGACGACCGTATAAATCAGAAATTTTTCCGTAAAGTGGGGTCGATGCCGTTGAAGTCAAAAGATATGCAGTGACTACCCAGGAGTAATGATTAAGACCGTTAAAATCTTCAACGATTCGCTTAAGCGCGGTCGAAACAATGGTCTGATCGAGTGCGGCAAGTAACATGCCAGTCATTAGTCCGCTAAGGACAACCATGATTTCTTTATGACTTAATGGACCGGGCGCTTTAGACATAGGAACCTTTCAGAAGGGGCAAAATGGGTTTTGCGAATTCCTTGAACTTTCAACTACTAGACTACTACGAGGTTCAATATAATTCGTATCGAAATCAACGAATATCAAGAAAGTGATGTAGATGAAGAGCATTGTTGCGCAGGATTTAATTAAAACTTATAACAAGGGTTCAGTTCGCGCACTCGATGGCTTAAGTCTGGATGTTGCAGAGGGCACCGTGCTTGGTGTTTTGGGACCAAACGGCGCAGGCAAGACGACTACAGTTCGAATACTTGCGACCTTGCTCACGCCTGATTCTGGAAGCGCAACCGTGGCTGGCATCGATGTAATCAAGCATCCAGATAAAGTCCGCGAAATTATTGGGTTATCTGGCCAATATGCCGCGGTAGATGAAACATTAACTGGTTGGGATAACTTAGTGATGTTTGGCCGGCTTTATCATTTAGGTAAAGCAGCTTCGGTAAAACGAGCGGATGAATTGTTGGAGCGATTCTCGTTAACTGAAAGTGCACGTCGACCAATTAAGACTTACTCCGGTGGTATGCGACGGAGGTTAGATTTAGCGGCGTCATTAATTGTGAAACCAAAAGTATTATTTTTAGATGAACCAACTACCGGATTAGATCCACGCGGTCGGCTAGAAATGTGGGGCGTGATTGAAGAGTTAGTTAAAGATGGCGTAACGCTATTGCTAACTACTCAGTATTTGGACGAAGCTGATCAACTTGCAGATGACATCGCTGTGATTGATCACGGAAAAGTTATTGCGCGTGGATCATCTGACCAATTAAAGCGTCAAGTCGGAGGCGAACGATTAGAGGTTGTGGTCGAGCAAGCCCATGTTGCCCCAACAATGGAAATTGTTGCGAAAGTTAGCGGGACAAAAGCATCGTTAGATGAAGGGCTTCGAAAAATATCAGCTCCAGTGACAACTGGCGCTGGCGCGCTAATTGAAGTTCTCCGAGCCCTTGATGGCGCTGGAATTCATCCGCTAGATGTTGCCTTAAAACGCCCATCGCTCGATGATGTATTTATGGCGCTAACCGGTCATGTTGCGGAAGTTGAAGAAGTGCCAACCAATAGCAAGAAACGGAAGGGTGGAAACCGATAATGCATGCTCTAACTGATGCGTTGGTAATTACCAAGCGCCAATTATTACAACTTGCTCGGGTGCCAGAAGTATTAATTTTCTCAACCATTCAACCAGTGATGTTTGTACTGCTATTTAGATATGTATTTGGTGGCTCAATTGCGACCGGACAACCTGGCGGTTATGTCCAACTATTGATGCCGGGAATTTTCGTGCAGACCACAGCTTTTACGCTAGCTGCCACAGCTTCTGGACTAGCGGAAGATATGCAGAAAGGTTTAATCGATCGGTTCCGCTCGCTGCCAATCGCGCGCTCTGCGCTGGTTTTTGGTCGAACTCTTGGTGATGGATTATTAAACATTTTAGTTTTGGCAGTTATGGGGTTCGCAGGGTTTATCGTTGGCTGGCGTCCCACATCAGGGTTTATAAAAATTTCGTTAGCGTTCTTATTCCTACTTGCATTTGGGTACGCACTTTCGTGGGTTGGAATATTTGCTGGCTTAGCCGCACGTGATGCGAGAGTTGTGCAGAACGTCAGCTTCTTAGTTACTTTCCCAATGACCTTTTTATCGAATGCATTTTCACCAACGACCGGTAT
>CAZMNB010000008.1:0-30527 GCA_964567545.1 uncultured Bifidobacterium sp.
GCCGAGAGGCGAGGCTCGGGACTGCAAATCCCGCTACACGGGTTCAAATCCCGTCCCGACCTCCACTGATTGAATCGAAAACATTTACCGTAAAGTCGGCGCATGTCATCAGCCCAAAATTTGCTCGGTATCGACGTCGGTGGCACCAAGATAACAATTGGCCTATACAACTCTGATTGCGAACTGATCGAAAGTTTTAGACTTGATTCTGGTACCCGTCAAATCGTTGAAATCGAAACTGAAATTCGTAGAGCGCTACAACATCTCGCAAGCATCCAAAAAAATATTGCAGGAGTTGGAATTTCCAGCGCGGGTCCAATTAATCTATCTAAGTTTGAAATAAGTCCGGTAAATATTCCAGCTTTTCGAAAATTTCCGATTGGCGAAATCGTTCTGCAAGAGCTTGCAAAATTTGGCGTAACTCCAAAAATTGCGATACAGGGTGACATCATCGGAATGGCCCGTGCAGAGATTTTTCTCGACCCCACGCTAAAAGACTCCACAGCATTTCTAGTTAATGCTGGCACTGGGATTGGTGGCGCGCTAATTGATAATGGCAAAGTTCTCACTGGTGATACCGGAAACTCCGGTTATTTCGGACATGCATCAATTTCATTTGACGGTCCGCGCTGCAATTGCGGAGCGTTCGGTTGTGTTGAATATTATGCTGGTGGCGCTGCCATGGTTTTGCGCGCAAAAGAACGTGGTGTTTCGGACTCCGTAACCGATTTCTCCATGTTGAATGAATTAGCTGAAACCGGCGACCCAGTAGCGCTTGCGACAATCCAGACTGGGGCCTTGGCTATTGCGCAAGCAACTATCAATGTGATGTTGATTAATGATCTAACTAAAATCATAGTAACTGGTGGCGCTGCACTCAGTTCCAGAATCTTCTATCAGAAGATGGTTAAAGAGATCGCTGACCGAATTGCGCCACATGCATTTTTGGAAAAATTTGTAATTCGCAAAGCCCGCTTGGATAGTAGTAGCGCTGAATTAGGAGCTGCGCTCTTAGCTCGTGAAGTAGTATTCGCATCATGAGCTTAGAAAAATCAGATCGCCCATGGGGAAATTACGAAGTTCTCTTTGAAGCCGCTGCCTATAAAGTTAAAACAATCACCGTTAAGCCGGGAGCACGGCTTTCGTTGCAACGACACCAAAGACGAGCCGAGCATTGGTTCATCGTCTCAGGGATTGCCCTAGTAACAATCGGAGATCAGCAGTTTGAAAAAGGTGCTAACTCCGCAGTTGATATCGCAATCGGGCAACTCCATCGAATCGAAAATGTTGGAGAGACTGATCTAATATTTATAGAGGTCCAGAGTGGCAGCTATTTTGGTGAAGACGATATCGAACGGATAGAAGATGATTTTGGGAGGGCTTAATAAACACTATATAATTTGAAAACACGAAGGACCGTTAGCGCAGCTGGTAGCGCGTTTCCTCGACATGGAAAAGGTCACTGGTTCGATCCCAGTACGGTCCACTTATTTTAGTTTTGCGAGCCTTTTAAGAATTGGTGGATGAGAGTAATGAATAGCGACATAAAGTGGGTGTGGGTTCAAATTTGTTAATGAAGCTACTGATAACTTCTTTAGCGCAGAGCGCATATATTCCTTAGCGTTTGGATAGGTTTCAATCGAGTATTGATCAGCTTGATATTCGTTATATCTGGAGAAGGCGTTGTTTACTAATCCCAAGAGGGTAGAAATTGGCGTAAAGAGTAAGAAAAATGCGAGCATTGAAAGATGAAAGCTGGGGGTATCAGAACCTAGTGCGGCTGAAAGGTTTGGGTTGCTTAACAACCAACCCATCAAGGCGAAGAGAATCAAAGTTTGTACTTGGCTGAAAAGAAACATTGTAAATATATGTTTACGCTTGTAATGGCCCACTTCATGCGCCAAGACTGCAACTATCTCTTTTGTATTGAGTTTTTCGATAAGCGTGTCAAATAACCCAATTATCTTGACTTTTCCCATGCCTGAGAAAAATGCATTCAATTTTGTAGATCGCTTTGATGCATCCATTTCATACAACTTAGAGAGCGGGAAACCCTGAGATCGTGCGTATTCTTCGATTTCATCACGTAACTCCCCTTCGGGCAGTGGCTTTAATTTGTTAAATAGCGGTAAGAATATGCGGGTACCAAAGACAAACATGAAAAGGGTAAAGCTCGCAACCAATAACCAACCTACCAACCAAAATACGCTTGCCAGCTCTTGGTAGATCCACGCCATCGCATATAACAGAGGTAAGCCTAATCCTAGACTTAAAAGCAAGTTTTTAATCTGATCAATAATAAAAAGCTTTGGCGTAGTTCTGTTGAATTCATATTTTGTTTCTATAACAAAGGTTGAATAGATACTAGATGGAATTGAACCAACGAAACTGATAATGATTAAGATGGCAACAAAGATTACGGTAATCAAGAGTGGATTGGAGAATCTATCCCTAATGTAATTATCAAGTTTTGCAAAGAATCCTAGAATTACGGCACCTAAAATTACGCTAGTACTTATTAAGGAAGTAAAACTTTCAAATTTATAGTTGGCGGTGCCGTATTCCATCGATTTCTTGTACTCATCGGCGCTATAGATTTCGGCAGCCTCACCAAGCAGTGGTTGATCCTTGAGGCTTTCATTCAAATAATTGACAATTCGATTGCCCGCGAAATCAAAAAGTACAAATGCAATAATACCCAGAAGCAGCAATTGCGAGGTTTCCATTAGATCTCCTTCTTTGTTGATTAGAGTTTATCTGCGGGTCGCAACTCTGACACTTTGGCAGAGATGGAATTTTTGCCTTCGCGGATAAGTCCTTGAATTACACCTTCAAGATCATCTTTGCTTTTGTTTTGACTCATCTTGAAAGATACTTCAAATCGTGACACTTTAAGTTCTACTCCTACGATCGCCCTAAGTTGTCCGGCCACATAATCCTCTGGTGCATCAGCCAGTTTCCAAGGTTTTACCTGATTGGCTTCAAATTTATTTGTTAGCGCGCTTACCTGTTCCCGTAGCCATTGAATGTCATCATGAAAAATGAGTTCACCGTAAATATTTGCAATCATGTAATCCCAAGTTGGCACTACTTTGCCATGCTCACTTTTAGATAGATACCAAGATGGTGAAATGTAAGAATCGTTCATAGTGGCGATGAAAAGAGCTTCTTCTTTGGTGCCAAGCGACCATTGCTGATTACCTTTGGCTAGATGTCCAATAATGGCATTGGTTTTTTCCTCATATAACACTGGAATGAAGGTTGATAACAATCCGTTTTCAGATTTGGAGATTAGGTGGCCAGCAGTTATCTCGTTTAAAAACAGCGCTGCCGCTTTATCTTCTGGTTGAAAATGCTTTGGAATATACATAAATTACCCGAGCAAAATATTTTCTAAACCACGCGTTAAACCTATAGTTTTTACTACGGCCTTTGCCGCTAGAAGCGTGCCATCCACATATGGTTCGGCAGAGCTGCCGGCATCGAATCTAATTGAGAGTCGTTGATCCGGTAAACCAAAGATAACTTCAGTAGATACCACAAAGCTTGGTAGACGAATTGAATGCACTTGGGTACCTCCGATATCTGCACCTCTAGCTTCTTTTGGCCCAGCGATATCTTTTACTGGTACACCAATTTCTGGTCTGTGAACTGCACTTAATTTCTCGGCTAACTCTCGCGCAGTACCGCTTGGCACATCTGGCTTCTTCTTGCTTGCATAATCAATAACTTCCCATTGCGGTAAATGCTTTGCAACCATAAGTGCAGCAGCCTGAGCTAGCGCTGCGGTTAATGCATAATTTCCAGCAGCAATTACGCCAACACCATTGTTCTTTGCTGCGCTTTCAATCTCCGCAAAATCTTCGGCGGACATTCCAGAAGAGCCAACCACAACATGCACTCCGGCTGCGATCGCAGCGAGCGTATTAGCTTTAACAGATGCATAACCGGTGTATTCGATCATTACATCGACGCCAACGAGCGCTTCACTCAAATCCGAATAAATTGGGACACCCCAATGTTGATCCTCTAAAACTTCGCCCAGGTCTTTACCACCAGTTGATCTGGTGAGTGCGGTAGATAATTCAAATTCACTGCTTGCATGCAGAGCAGTTGCTAGAACCTTTCCAGTCCAACCAGTTGCACCAGCTAAAAGTACTTTAATCATAAAATGAACCTTACCTCTTATACTCTCTTGTTACTAACAGAACTCCAAAAGCCGCTAAAGCCATACCAATTATTCCGATTGCAGAAATTCGTTCGCCAAATAGTAGATATGCCTGAATCGCGGTAGAAGGTGGAACTAAATAATATAAACTCGAAACGGTGCTTGCGCTATCATTTCGCAACATATAAAAAAGCAAAAATATTGAACCTATTGAAAGAGCTAAAACAATCCAAGTAAGCGCCACTGCCATCCTTAAATTGACAATAACTGTTGTATCCTCAAAAACCACTGCCAAGATAAAGAAAATTAACGTTGCGGCCGTATATTGAACTGCAGTGCCAGATAGAAACGGTATCCCAGAACCGGAACGTTTCTGCAGCAGATACCCTGTGGTTGTTCCAATCAAAGCGAGCACGCAAGCGAAAATTCCAAGTGCAGAAAAACTAGATGAGTACTCGCCTTGCAGTACTTTAGGTAATAGTAATAAAGCTACTCCAACTAATCCAAGAAATAGTCCAACTATCTGAACTATTCGAATTCGTTCTTTAAACATGGGAACCGCAATTAATGATACGAAGACCGGTTGCAAACTGACAATCACTGAGGAAATCCCAGCAGATACCCCGAGATAAACGGCATAGTAAACGCCTGCGATGTAAATCACATGTAAAAATATACTTACCAAAATTGACTCTATTACTTGTTTGCGAGTTATCCGTAGAGTTTGCTTAGCTATCTTCGCCAACACAATCAAAATAACTGTTGCGCAAAAATAGCGAATTGTCAGGAATGTAAATGGTGCGGCTACCGGAAGTATGTACTTAGCGCCAATAAACCCAGTACTCCAAAGTAAAACAAATATCGCTGGCGCGAACTTTTTTACTATGTTCAATATTAATTTTCGGGAAAGTGACAGGCTACTAAAGATTTTCCAATTTGGAGCAACTCAGGTTTTGTTTCACATCTAGCCTGAGCTTTCCAGCAACGAGTGCGGAATCTACATCCAGATGGAGGTCTAATCGGACTTGGAATGTCGCCAGTTAGACGAATTCTCTCTTTAGCACCAAGTGCATCCGGATCTGCATTAGGAACGGCGGACATCAATGCTTTTGTATAAGGATGCTTTGGATTTGAATAGAGAGAAACATGATCGGAAACTTCTACGATATTTCCAGCGTACATAACCGCAACTCTCTGTGCAAAATGTTTCACCACCGCCAAATCGTGTGCAATAAAAATGAAAGAGAGATTAAAATTACGTTGCAATTCCTCTAATAGGTTTAAAATTTGAGCCTGGATAGAAACATCAAGAGCACTTACAGGTTCATCTGCGATTATCAATTTTGGTTTCAATCCAAGTGCCCGAGCAATTCCGATGCGTTGCCGTTGGCCTCCCGAAAATTCATGTGGGTAACGGTTGTAGTGCTCTGGATTTAGACCAACCACTTCCAATAATTCCTGTACTTGTTTTTTGACATCCATTCCAGAATTAGCTCTATGAATCTTTAGTGGGGTCGCGATAATGGTGCCAACTGTTTGTCTAGGATTTAACGAGGCGTATGGGTCTTGAAAAATCATCTGAATTTGTGGCCGTAACGCTTTAAATTCCGAACTTTTCATATTGGTGATCTCTTGGTTTAAGAATTCAATCTTTCCGGAAGTTACCGGTATTAATCTATTTATCAATCGTCCTGTGGTGGATTTTCCACACCCTGACTCGCCTACTAAACCGAGCGCCTCGCCTTCACCAACCTCAAATGAGACATCATCGACAGCATGCACAAACTCACGATTACCTAATAATTTGCCATTCTTACTTGGAAAATGTTTTGTCAGGCCAGTAACTTTTAATAGGGGCTTCATAGTTTGACTGCTATCTCGTTCTTAAAAATCTCAATTCTCTCCGATTCTGACAAGTGACAACTAATCGCATGACCACTCCCTGAATTAACCGGAGTTAAACTTGGCGAAGTAATTTCACAATTAATTTTAGATCGGGATTTATAACCGCAGCGTGGATTGAAACTGCAACCTTCCGGTAAATTAATTAAGCTAGGCGGTGTTCCTGGAATCGCAAGCAGCTCACCTTCAGTTTCTCCAACTAATTTTGGAATAGAAGATAACAATCCCCACGCATATGGATGTTCTGGGTTTTTTAATAACTCTCTAACAGTGCCACGTTCAATAACTTTTCCGGCGTACATTAAAAGCACATCGTCTGCGATTTCGGCAACCACGCCAAGATCGTGGGTAATCATCAATATTGCGGATCCAAATTCTCCTTGCAAATCGCGCAACAAGTCGAGAATTTGCGCTTGTACCGTCACGTCTAAAGCAGTTGTTGGTTCGTCAGCGATAAGTAATTTTGGATTGCAAGATAGTGCCATCGCAATCATGACCCGTTGTCGCATGCCACCAGAAAATTGATGAGGATAATCGGTGGCACGGTCAGATGGGTTTGGGATTCCTACACGTCCTAACAATTCAATCGCCACATTTAGCGCACTCTTCTTTGAAACATCGTTATGTACTCGATAAGCCTCTGCGATTTGATCCCCAACTTTGAAATAAGGATGCAGCGCCGCTAGTGAATCCTGAAATATCATCGCAATCGATGTACCTCTAATTTTGGCGATTTCAGCCTCAGAAACTTGATTAACATCGAGGCCATCGATCAGAATCTCGCCAGAAACCTGAGCCTTACTCTCCTTATGTAACCCCATAATCGCCAGGCTCGTAACAGATTTTCCGGAGCCAGATTCGCCAACTATGCCAAGTGTTTTTCCAGATTCGATTTCAAACGATATGCCATCGACCGCTTTTACAATACCATCATCGGTTGGAAAATGAACTTTCAGATTCTTTACCTCAATTACTTTACTCAAGATAATCGAACCTTTGGATCTAGAACCATATAAATCAAATCGACTAGAAAATTTGCAATCACAATTAATACCGCTGCAAGCAAAACCGTACCAACAATTACTGGAAGATCAACATTATTAACAGCTTCAGTTGCCAATTTTCCCAAACCCGGCACGTTAAATACGTACTCAGTAATAACAGCACCGCCGAGTAACGCTCCTAAATCTAATCCGAAAACGGTAACAATCGGAGTAATTGCACCTCGTAATACATGTTTAAATTTAATAGCTCGGTTTGACAACCCTTTTGCTCTTGCGGTGCGAATGTAATCTTCACTCATGACCTCAATCATGCCGGCTCGGGTTAATCGAGCGTAAATGGCAGATAATAGGAATCCCAGAGTAATCCATGGCAATACCATTCCATATGCCCACTCTTTGAAATTCTCAAACGGCGAAATATATCCGGGTGAATATAACCACCCCAGTTTGTCAACAAAAATAAATTGCAAAACCAATCCAACAAAATAGATTTGCAGTGATGCTCCAGCCAACGCTACTCCCTGGGATAATTTATCAATCCAAGTCGCACGCCTAAGCGCCGAAACTATCCCACTAGATAAACCAATTAATAGCCAGAGGATTGATGCTCCGACCGCAATTGAGAGAGTTGCCGGCGCTCGATCTTTAAGTAGATTCGTTACGAGCTCATCGGTTTGATATGAATAACCCAGACAAGGTGCAGCGCAATCTAACTCTGCTGCAGAGCCAGCTAAATATGTACGCCCAACGAAGATTCCCTTTATGAATCGAACATACTGATCCGTTAGTGGAATATCGAGTTCGAGAGTATGTCTGATCTCGGCCATTAATTCAGGCGTGCAACTTTTGCCGCAGGCAAGTCGAGCCGGATCTGCTGGCAAGACAAAAAAAAGACCAAAAACAAAGATGCTTACGAAAAAAAGAACTGATATGCCGCCGATCAAGCGACGCACCACATAACTCAACATTCGTTCCCCTAAAAGAATGCGTTATCCGGTACTGGATTTAGTACCGGATAACGCATTACTACTTTTTACTATTCGTAATTGCCTATTTTCGTACGAAGGCAGCTAACGGGCTGAGCGTCCCATATCCACCATCGGCTTGAACGCCACCAAGTTTTGAACCAACCATAAAGGTTGATGATTCAATATACATTGGCACAATTCCAGCGAAATCAACGACCACTTTTTGTTCGAGATCGCCGAGCGCTTTATCAGACTTAACGCCATCGGTGATCATGTCAGCTTTTTCAAAGAGCGACTGAATTGATGGTTCGTTCTGTCGTGAATAATTGGAGTGTGAATCTGTTGGGCTCATGGTTCGACCATCTAACAACGCAGGAACAATTCCTGAGGCCGCTGCCCAGTCAAAACCCCATGAGGTTTGAATTACATCTGGTTGGGTCACGCCAACATCGCGTTGTCCAATTCTTGTGTAATAACCGGCACGTGGCAGTTTCATCATTGTTACCTTGAATCCAACTGCAATTAGCGCCTGTTGAACTGCTGCAGCGCGAGCAGGTTCAGTACCTTTATCGCGATAAGCCAGAATTAAGTCGGTCTTTGCTCCGGGACTTTTTGCTAACAGCGCTTTGGCAGCAGCGATTTGAGCTTCAGGATTCTTATGAACATCTCTACCGCAAACATTAAAATTACGATAGGCGTTCTTTAAGGACGCTGGGATCAAAGAGTTGCTGTAAACACCGGCATAAGATCCGCCTGCCGCAAGCAATACAGTTTGTAAATCTACTGCACACTGAATCGCTTTGCGAACGTTCAAATCTTTGACAGTATCCATATTTATTGCAAGGTATCGAGCGTATGGAGAATCAAATGCAAAGAGACGATCTTTGAAGAGTGGGCTATAAGTCATAGCCTCCGCAAGGTTTGTCACCATCTGAGTATCTAGCGACATCGCTCGCTTTGCTTCACCGCTATCGGCAAAGAGCATATTCTCAAGGGCATTCTGCTCGAAACCGAACTTAACTACGATTTTATCGGGATAATTCCAACGAGCTGGATCACTCTTAGCATCCCAATTATTATTTCGTACCAAGGTCATGTTCTTGCCCCGGTTATACGATTCGATTTTATATGGACCGGAGGAAACTGGTCGCAAATCATAATTTTGCTTAGTGTCTTTTGCTTTTGGAACTGGCGAGAATGAACCAAAAGTTGTTACATAAGCAAAGTAAGGGACGGCATAAGCCAACTTGTAAGTTATCGAATCACCCTTTGGGGAACAGATAATGGAAGTTAGATCACCAGTTGGATCTGTATATGGACCTTTGAATCCAGTATCATTTTGTAAGAAATCTTCGGCATAAGTCGTACCACCATCTAAGATTTCGTCGTTGAAAGATCGCATTGTGCCGTATTTGAGATCTGCACAAGTAATTTTGGAACCATCTTCATACTTCAAATTAGTACGAAGTTTAAATGTCCAAGTTTTTCCATTATCTGGGGTGGTACCTAAATCTGCCGCAACATCTGGCACAAGTTCAGTTTTGCCATTAACGGTGCGATATTGCGTAAGGGTGCGGATAAAAAAGCGATAAAAATCTAATGTTCCGCCAACATAGTTACGAGCTGGATCAATATGCTCGAAATCTCCTTGGTTAAGAATCGTTAGCGTTCCGCCTTTTACCGCTCCTTTAACCGCTGGGGCTGGACCAGACCAAGATGCCGGGTTCGCTGCCTGTGCGGTAGGTGCAATGGAAATCACGGATGCTGCTAATGCAACAGTTCCAAGTGATGCCACAACTTTATTTCTCAGTTTCATACTTTGCCTTTCTCGAGTTTGGCTCCGGAAGTTACTGTTTCAAATCTCCCACTGATTCTAGAAATCATCGGGAACTCTTTGGGTCAAGGGCATCACGAATGCTATCCCCTAATAAATTAAAAGCCAGAACTAAAATGAATAAGGCGAAACCCGGGATAAAGGTATACATGGGATCCACTCGATAGAACGGCACCGATGCCAGAAGCATCGCTCCCCAATCGGAAGTTGGTTCAATGACGCCTGAACCCAAGAATGTGAGGGCAGCTTCAGTTGTAATAAAGGTTGGGATGTTCAGCGCTACCGTTACCAAAATCGGCGCCCATAAGTTAGGCAAAATTTCCTTAAATACTATATGGGTTCTACTCGCTCCCATCGCTCGCGCAGCTTCGATAAATTCGCGCTCGCGCATTGAAAGTACCTGACCTCGCACAATTCTGGCGATGTATGGCCAACCAAATGTTGCAATCACAAAAACCATAACAGGAATCCGCGTGGTATTGCCAGCCGGCAAACCAATTCTCTCTAAAACACTCTCGAGTACCGGAGTTATTGCTAACGCAAATAGAATTGAAGGGAACGCTAGAACAATTTCCATCAAACGCGAGAGCACCTGATCAATCTTTCCGCCAAAGAAACCCGAGAGTAAACCAATCATTACGCCGATTAAAGTTGCAACAACTGTGGCCGAGAGGGCGATTAAGAGCGAGGTTCGTGCACCAAAAACAAATCGCAGAAAAATATCTCTACCAGTCCGAGGTTCAACGCCAAACCAATGTTCTGAAGAAATACCACCAAAACTTCCAATAGGCATTGCACCCCTATTTCCGTCCAAAGTTTCTGGATGAAATGCATCTGGTTCGGTATGCAAGATATGTGGAAATATTGGTGCAATCGCGCCAATAAAGATAAAGAGAAAAACTAATCCACTTGAAATCCATGCGGTTCGATCCGACTTCAAATGCGACCATGCAATCGCTGATGGCGAACGACTCAGCACTGTCGTGGATTTATCCAAATCCAACGCAGACATCTGCACCTCACTTCAATTTCTTCGTTGCCCTAAATTCGAGTCTAACTCGCCCAAGGGGCAAAATAAAGAACCTCTCTATACTTCCATAATGTTCAAATGGCGGACTCGAGAATTGATAGTTCTCTTACTCATCGCTGGCTGTATTCGAGCGCCCTTGACCAGCATTTCGCCGCAAATTAACCGAATTCGTGATGAACTAGGTATTTCAATCTCGCTATTCGGATTCCTAACCACTATTCCGGTCATCTGCTTTGCATTGGCAGCACCTCTGCCTTATACAAAAATATTCCGCAAGATTTCTAATGAATTCTTAATAGTGCTCTCGCTAACCGTGCTGGGAATCGCCACAATAGTTCGCTCAATCGGTAATACTCCGATACTCTTTTTGGCAACTATAATTCTTGGAATTGCAATCGCAATTTTGAATGTTGTCACCCCTGCAATGGTTCGTCGGGATTACCCATTTAAAATTACTTCCATAATGCCGATTTATTCAGCGTTGCTAGCATTGGTTGCATCTGCCGCTGCCGGATTTTCGATACCGATCTCAAAGTTTTTTAATAATAGTTGGCGGATTGGAATTTCAATTTGGGCGATACTCCCACTACTAACCGCATTACTTTGGATTCCAGTTTTGTTGAAAGCTAAAAGTACTGCCTATACTTCGGTAAATCATTGGAACACATTATTGAAAAGTTCATCCGCGTGGATGGTCACCATATATATGGGTTTGCAGTCGACGCTTTTCTACGTACAAATTGCTTGGTTACCTAAGATATTGATGGACCAAGGTTACGGTGAAACCAAAGCGGGTGCGCTTTTAGGTTTCACAACATTCTCTGGATTTATTTTTACTTTCGCACTCCCGCTAATCTTTGGCCGAGGTGCTAACCAGAAATTTTCCATACTACTAACTGCTTTACCTGGAGTATTCGGTTTTGCTGGCGTGCACTATTTATCAACGCGATGGACTATCCCATCCCTAATTCTGATTAGCGCAACCCATGCAGCGTTACCCGTTGCGCTAGCTTTAATTGCAATGAAGTCGCCCACGCCTGAACAAACTGGACATTTATCAGCAATGGCGCAAGGAATTGGTTATGGAATTTGCGCGCTATTTCCAGCTGCATTTGGACTTATTTACCAAGCTACAAATAGTTGGACAATTGCAATCAATATGCTGATTGCCATCTGTTTAATTCAAGCTGTAATTGGCCTGCGAGCAAACCGATGAAGATCCGCGCTGCTGTTTTGGCTGATGTTCAAAGTATCGCTGAAATTTACAATGAGGTTCTCCGCACCACAAACGCAATCTATCGCGAGGAAGAAGTAGACCTCGCCGATCGGGAACAATGGTTTAACCAGAGAATTGAATTCGGATTTCCCGTAATTGTGGCTGAACTAGATGGTGGCGTAGTCGGTTACGGCGCGTTTAATGAATTTAGATTCGGTGAAGGTTACAACGGAACAGTCGAAAATAGCCTCCATGTTAAATCTACTGCTAGAGGTAATGGCATAGGCAGCGCTATTTTGAAGGTGCTTTTAGAAATTGCCAAAGCACAAAATCGAAAAATCATGGTGGCGGGTATTGATTCTGAAAATTCAGGTTCCATTGAATTTCACAAAAGGTTTGGTTTTATTGAAACCGCTCGAATGCCTGGTGTCGCAGTAAAACATGGCAATTATTTAACTTTAGTATTGATGCAGCGAGAGGTTTAATTATGCTAATCCGGGATGCGATACCTAGCGATACGCCAGCCATTTTGGAATTAATAATGGAGTTAGCGATCTACGAGAAAGCGCCTACCGAAGTTAAAGCAACATTAATTGATATCGAGGAATCTCTCTTTTGTACCAACCCAGTTTCATTCTGCAAAATTGCTGAAGTAGATGGCAACGTTGTTGGTTTCGCAATTTGGTTTCTAAATTACTCGACTTGGCTAGGTAAGCCTGGAATGTATCTTGAAGATCTATATGTAAAAGTAGAGTTCAGAAATCGAGGCATTGGATTAGCGTTAATTAGAACTTTAGCCCAACTTTGTCTAGCGCGCGGGTATGAACGATTTCAATGGTGGGTGCTCGATTGGAATGAACCAGCCATAAATTTCTACAAATCCATTGGAGCCACCGCGATGGATGAATGGACGGTTTTTAGATTAAGTGGTGACGCGTTGCGCAATTTCGCGAACCATCCAGTTAAGTGAGAAGGTTTGCGATATGAGTGGCCAACCTCCAATAACCATCGGAGCTGAAGCAGTCGAATCTGCATGTTCGCTTGCTGAAGTTATGGAATCCCAACGCAGCGCACTAGGTGGACTTACTTCGGGAACTGCCGTAATGGGCCCGAGAGCGGTAATCAGCAACGGTGAAAATGCTCAATTTTCTTACATAGCGCGCTCTTCATTAACGGCCCCAACAATTGTTAAGTTCGGTAGCGTCACTGGTTCAAATAGTGCAAAAGGTTTACCGGTTGTGCAGGCTTATATCGGCGTAATGAATTCAGAAACTGGTTCACTCACTCACTTTGTTGATGGTGAAAGTGTTACTCGAATTCGTACTACTGCAGCGAGCATGGTTGCAGCTCAGGAATTAGCAAATAAACCAAAAAACATAACGGTTATCGGAAGCGCTCCGCAAGCAATCGCGCATGCCAAAGCAGCGTTATCGCTCTTTAATCCAAGCAAGTTGACGATTGTGGTTAGAAGCAATGAAAAAGGAGAACTAGTTAAAGCCCAATTTCCAGAGTCGTCTCAAATAGAAATTTCGTTAGATACTGAATCTGCTATTACAAACTCAGATCTAATTTTTACTTGTACCAACGCAATGGTTCCAGTTTTTCAAAGTAAATTGAAACCTGGAACCACCTGTATCTCCATTGGATCTTTTGCGCCAAATCGAGAAGAGATATCGGTTGCTACCGTAATCGCAGCAGATAAAATTTTTGTTGATGATGCCACCACGACGAAAACCCAATGTGGTTCAATAATTCCAGCGCTGGTATCCAAAGCGAAGAAGTGGGAATCGGTAATCTCTATCGGCGAGGTAATTAATGGCAAAGTTACCGGGCGTGAGAATCCAAACGAAGTGATCTGTTACTTCAGTGTTGGACTAGGTGTCCAAGATGCTGCGCTTGTGGAGTTATTAATGGCAAAGAAAACCATAGATGATTAATTTAGATCCCGAAACAATCTTGAAAGAATTTTTTGGAATAGTTGGAAATATTTCGCCACTTCCTGGTGAACGCGATTTAAACTTCAAAGTGGAATCAGATCAAACTTATGTATTAAAACTATACGAAGCTGGAAATCATAGTTGGCTAGAAATCCAAGACTTTGCGCTCCGCAGCTTAAATATTTCTGGAATTCCCACCCCTATTGCAGCTCTCGACGGTTCATTTTTAATTGATTTACCTAATGAGAAAGTAGCGCGACTTCTTGCCTGGGTCGAAGGCGAACCTTGGGCAAAGTTAGAGACCGAAAATCAACTTCTACAGGCGCTAGGTTCAAAAATTGCACTAGTTGATCAGCAACTTTCCAAACTTGTTTTAACCGAGCAAAATGCTGCGGTATTAAATCGCAAATTTATCTGGAATTTAATGCAGGCGGATTCCCTGCTCGATAAAGTTAGTTTAATTTCCGACCCTAAAATTCAAAAATTGGTAACTGATGTACTTTCTCGTTTTGAAGAATCGGTAAAACCTAAACTTGCGAAATTACCAGCTCAATTAATTCACAATGATGGCAATGATTATAATATTTTAGTTGATGGAAAAAATTTAGGGCTAATAGATTTTGGCGATCTGGTTTTTGCCCCGAAAATTGTTGGTTTAGCGGTCTGTGCTGCGTACATGGTTTTAGAAAAAACCGAACCCATAAAAGATATTTTGCCGCTTATCCGGGGCTACCACATGGCTGCTCCCCTGGCTCCGATAGAACTGGAACTTCTTTTCGATCTAATTCAAGTACGACTTGCAATGAGCGTGGTTAACGCAGCCATCCAAAGTAGCGCGGCACCAGATAATGGTTACCTTTTGATCAGCCAATCAGTTGTACCGGAAGCTCTGACTAAGTTAGCAAAAACCGATAGGAACCATTCGCATTTTAGATTTCGTGATGCATGTGGCTATGACGGAAATCCAAATTCGCGTGCGATTCGTCAATATTTGGAGACGATGGCAAAGCCCAGCGATGTTGTTTGTAAACCATTTGCACTAGCAAAGAAATATTTTTTTAATTGGTCGGTAGATAATCCAGTCCTGCCACGAACTGAGGCCGAACTAAACACGCTAATGGCGGAGGTAAATGCGCAAGTCTCAATCGGGTATTACTGCGAGGAACGAAATGTTTATCAAGGTGAAGCTTTCAATATAAAAAGTCCAAGCGCTAGAACTTTCCATCTGGGAGTGGATTTAGGAATGCCTGCGGGGTCTCCGGTTTACGCACCGTTAGATGGTGAAATTTATGCATTTAACGATAACAATACTTATTTGGATTATGGCCCAGTAATTATGTTGAAACATCTAACTGATGCCGGGAT
The DNA here is from genome assembly GCA_964567545.1 of uncultured Bifidobacterium sp. Lineage (GTDB taxonomy): Bacteria > Actinomycetota > Actinomycetes > Nanopelagicales > Nanopelagicaceae > UBA7398. The sequence goes on from CAZMNB010000008.1 coordinate 15,425, forward strand.
TCCGTTTTGGACTTTATATGGACATTTATCGCGGGCATCACTGGTGCCGTTAACGGTCGGCATGAAAGTTAAAGCCGGTGATCAAATCGCAACTATGGGCGTTGAAGAAGAGAACGTTGGCTGGCCACCACATACCCATTTCCAGTTACTAACCGACCTTTGTGGCATGGGCTTGGATGTACATGGCGTTGCACCCCGCGATGAGGTATCGCTCTGGCGGAGTATCTCCCCCAATCCGAATTTAATTCTTAGGATCAAAGAAGGTACCGACGCGCACGGCAAAGTTTCACCAGAGGTAATTCGAGATCAACGAAATACCGTACTCTCTCAAAACTTAAGCTTGAATTTCAGAACCCCGCTTCAAATCGTTAGAGGTGAAGGCGCTTACCTCTTCGATCAAACTGGTAAGAAATATTTAGATTTAGTTAATAACGTTGCCCACGTTGGTCATGGTCATCCCCGAGTTGTAGCCGCTGGCGCTAACCAGATGGCAACCCTAAATACAAATACTCGATACCTCCATCAGAATATAGTTGAGTACGGTCGCGCACTTACCAGCACTCTGCCTGATCCTTTAAGTGTGATCTTCTTTGTTAATAGCGGAAGTGAAGCTAATGATTTGGCCATCCGAATAGCACACGCGTACACAAAACGAAAAGGAATGATTGCTTTGAAACATGGCTATCACGGCCATACCCAGAGCGTGGTTGAAATCAGTCCCTACAAATTCTTAGGTAAAGGTGGCGCCGGTACCCCATCTCATGTAGGCGTTGCCGAATTACCAGATTCATTCCGCGGTCAATATCGCGGTGAAGGCGCTGGCGAAAAATATGCCGCTGATTTTGCAAATGTAATTTCTAAATTGCAAGAACCACTCGCTGCGTTTATCTGCGAAGCAATTGTGAGTACTGGCGGCCAAATCCGATTAGCCGCAGGGTTTCTCAAAAGCGCATTCGCGCAGGTTCGTGCAGCTGGCGGGATTTGTATTAGCGATGAAGTTCAAATTGGCTTAGGTCGAGTAGGTGAAAAATTCTGGGGCTTTGAATTGCATGGCGAAATTCCAGATATCGTAACTATGGGTAAGCCCTTAGGAAATGGACATCCACTTGCTGCTGTTGTAACTACTCCTGAAATTGCCGCTGCGTTTCATAACGGTATGGAGTATTTTAATACTTTTGGTGGCAACCCAGTTAGCGCCGCAATCGGTCAAGCCGTTTTAGATGTGGTTCATGATGAGAATTTGCAAAAAAACGCAATCGAAATGGGGAGTTACCTTTCAAATGGCGTAACGGAATTAAGTAAATCTCATCCGATTATCGCCAACGTACGCGGTTCCGGACTTTTCATTGGCGTTGAGTTAATGCGTAACGAAAATACCCCAGCTACTTCTGAGATGGCTGATCTAATCGAATATGCGAAAGATGCTGGAGTGTTTCTATCTTGTGATGGACCTGATAACAATATTCTGAAGATTAAGCCACCGATGGTTATTTCCAAACCCGATGTTGATCTATTTTTAAACGTACTAGATGCTGGCGTTAAATCTATTACTAAATAGCTACTCACTCCACCTTGGGCTTGTGCTTTTCGGCGGATAGAGCCGTTCTTTTATCAAAATTATTCCAGGCTGCGCTTGGTTTAAAAGATTACCTAAATTAACAATTGTGGTTTCGGTAAATGCCAATCCAAAAGATTTGGCCAATAATTCCCAATTTGGAGAAAATAGATCAACACCGCGTTCTGGATGCGCGGCAACTTGTTGGTCGTAACGGAGCATTCCGTATCCGCCATCATCAACTATTAGGAGCGTATAAGGTAATTTCTCCTGCACAATTGTGGCGAGTTCGCCGAGTGCAAACGCCACCCCACCATCACCGCAAACTGCCAGCGTGCTGATCCCCGCAGCGGCTGGACCAATTGCGGCGGGTAATCCAAAACCAAGAGTGCCCCAGCCAACTGGATAGGAAACTCTCCTTGCTCGTGGTTGTTTTGCGTAAACACCAATCCAGTAGCCAGCAACCGCCATATCGCAAACTATTGCGCCATTTGCTGGCCAACTTTCTTCAATCGCCGAAACTAGCGCGATACCTTTCGCACTTTTTTCTTCACTTACCAACCGAGATCTAACTTTTTGATTTAACGCGCTAACATCGCACCAGCCAACCAGCGCATTTAATTGGCCAAGTTGAGTTAGCGCAGAATTGAGGTTCGCAGTTTTAATCACTACTTTTGCCGAAATATTGCGAAGTACCACTGTTGGATCGGCATCAATGACCAGAATAGTTTTAGGGAACGGAATGCTCCAGTTTTTAGTATTCATTCCATCTAATTGACTTCCAATCACAATTAACGCATCGCATTGCGCCATTAAATCTGCAATTTCTGGTTCATGAATTGGGGCTTGTAAAGTCAACGGATTACTTGCGCAGACTCCGCGCGCTGCAAATGATGTAAAAATCGGAGCGCTTAAATGTGTAGCAAGTATGCCAATTTCACGCTCTGCTGCAATACCGCCGCCACCAACCCATATTCCAATTTTTGACTTACCAGAGAGCTCATTGATAGCTGGCCCTAAATCTGGAATATCCAAATCAATTTTCGAAGCAATTGGAATCTCACCAACGAACTCTGCTCCTAATAAATCTGCCGGAATTCCAATATATCCAGATCCACTTGGCGCGTTTGTTAAACCAGATATGTAATCAACAACTGCAGCAATTGCACTTTTAGCGTCGGCGACGCTAACCGACATAGCTTTACCATTTCTAATTTTTGCAAGCGGTGTAAAAAGCGCACTTTGATCATTCATCTCATGTAAGAGTCCGCGTGAACCATCGCGATGGCGTTTTCCGATTGGCGCTTCTGAAGAAATTACTAAAACTGGGGATCCGCTAATTGCAGCCTCGCCAAAAGCTCCTAAAGTATTGGCCGCTCCTGGCCCGGTGGTAGTTAGCGCGACCGCTAATTTTCCACTGCTTCGCGCCATGCCATCAGCTGCGTAAACGCAGCTTTGCTCATGCCTAACCCCAATTATCCTGGGTCGGAGGTTGGTATTGAGCGCGTTCCAAAATGCGAGATTATGTACACCAGGGATTCCAAAACACTCTCTGACACCTGCGCGCCAGAGTAAATCTAAAATAGCGCCAGCTAACGTAGTAGTGGAATGCTCAGGCATGAGGCGACAATACCGCGATATGAAAGAGGGAAGAGTATGAGTCAGATAATCTCCACAAATCCCAGCAATACAAGCGATGTAATTGTTGAACTCCCAGCGGCCACATCAGAAGATATTGTCGCGGCTGCAAGGCGCGCCAAAATTGCTCAGAAAACTTGGGCAGCCATGCCAGCGCCGGCTCGTGGCCGCGTGATTGCAAACGTCGGAAGATTAGTCGAAGCAAATAAGGAAACCCTTGCAAAACTTGTCACTCGCGAAATGGGAAAAGTTTATGCGGAAGCTCTTGGTGAAGTTCAGGAAGTAATTGATACCTGTGATTTCTTCTTGGGCGAAGGTCGACGAATGTACGGCCAAACGGTACCGAGCGAGATGCCAAATAAAAATCTATTTACATTTCGTATGCCAGTTGGTTGCACGCTGATAATTACAGCAGGTAACTTTCCAGCTGCTGTTCCATCTTGGTACATAGTTCCCGCGCTCTTAACTGGTAACTCCGTTATTTGGAAGCCAGCCGAATTTACGCCAGCGGTTGCAAACGCACTTACCGCCATTTTCCATGCCGGTGGTGTTCCTAAAGATGTACTCATCACCTTAGTTGCTGAAGGAGCTGCAACTTTTGAAGCGTTAGATAAATGCTTAGCGCAAGGGTTGATCAATAAAGTTGGCTTTACCGGTTCGACTGAAGTTGGTCGCAAAATTGGAGCTAAAGCTGGCGAATACATCCAGAGCGCTTGCCTTGAACTTGGTGGCAAAAATCCAATGGTAGTTATGCCCGATGCAAATTTAGATTTAGTTCTTGAAGGCGCACTCTTTGCTGGTTTTGGAACTGCTGGCCAACGTTGTACTTCGCTTGGAACGCTCTGGTTGCACGAATCAATCTATGACGCATTCTTAGCTCGCTACGCTGAAACAGTTGCCAACGCAAAAGTTGGCGATCCAATGAAAGATGTTCTTTACGGACCAATGATTGGTGAGAAGTACTTAGCCAACCACTTAAAGCATCTGGGAATGATTCAAAAACACCATACTGTGCTCGGTTCAACTGGCATTGGTCGCATAACAAAAGAGAATCCCCGCGCTGGTTTTGTGGGTGATCCGGATGCTGGCGTATTTGCGCACCCAACTATCGTGGCCGGAATTACTAAAGATGATGAACTCTATTCAACCGAAACATTTGGGCCGTTAGTTACCGTTGGAAAATTCAAAACTATTGCAGAGGCTATCGAGCTTTCTAACGGACATGGTTACGGACTTTCCTGCGCTATTTACAGCAGCGATCCAAAAACAATTTGGAGTTATCGCGAAGGGGTTTCGGCAGGCATGATCTCAATAAATAACTCAACTTCTGGCGCGGAAGCTCACTTGCCCTTTGGTGGTAACGGCAAAAGTGGAAATGGTTCCAGACAGAGTGGCGTTTGGGTCCTAGATCAATTTACTCGATGGCAATCCCTCAACTGGGATTGGTCCGGAAAATTGCAAAAAGCTCAAATGGATACCGTTGAAGTTGCCCATAATCCTAATTTTCGAATCGCTGAATAACTAGTAAAGGAAAAATTCACGCCATGACAAAAAATGATCCAATACATCCGTTTGACCTACTCGATGTAGAACGTGAATTGAGCCAAGAGCAACGAGCGATTCAAAAAGTTGCCCGCGATTTTGTTGATAAAGAAGTCAAACCACATATTGCATCTTGGTATGAAAGTAGCGATATTCCAGTCCGTGAATTAGCGCTTAAATTAGGTGCGATTGGAATGCTCGGCATGCATCTTGAAGGTTATGGATGCGCCGCCACCGATGCAACTTCATATGGTTTAGCTTGTCTGGAACTTGAAGCTGGCGATTCTGGATTGCGTTCGCTGGTTTCGGTGCAAGGTTCGCTCTCAATGTTTGCGATACATGAATACGGAAGTGAAGCACAAAAACAGAGATGGTTACCCGAAATGGCCGCTGGTCGGGCAATTGGTTGCTTTGGTTTAACTGAAGCTGATTTTGGATCAAACCCTTCCGGAATGCGTACCACCGCAAAACGCGATGGCGATAATTGGATTATCAACGGCAATAAAATGTGGATTACAAACGGAACTGTGGCAGATGTTGCCATCATTTGGGCTCAAACAGATGAAGGTATTCGCGGTTTTGCGGTAGCTACTAAAACTCCGGGTTTTCAGGCGAACTTGATCAAACATAAACTCTCGCTTCGAGCTTCGCTAACTGCTGAGTTGGTTTTCACAAATCTAAAAGTTTCAGATAGCGATCGATTGCCAGGGGCAACTAGTTTGCGCGCTCCCCTAATGTGTCTTGCAGAGGCCCGCTATGGAATTATTTTTGGAACGGTAGGAGCTGCCCGAGATTCCTTAGAAACTGCGATTGCTTATGCAGCCACGCGGGAGCAATTTGATGGACCAATTGCACGCCATCAAATTACCCAAGCAAAGTTTGCAGCTATGGCAACCAGATTAAATACTGCGATGTTGTTGGCGCTACACATCGGAAAGATAAAAGATGCGGGTCAGGTTCAACCGCACCAGATAAGCATGGGTAAGTACAACAATGCGATGGGCGCACTTGAAATTGCCCGCGAAGCTCGTTCAATCTTAGGCGGCGCCGGAATTACCACTGAATATTCAGTTTTTAGACATATGGCTAACTTGGAAACAGTTTTAACCTATGAAGGTACCCATGAAATTCATTCGCTAGTAATTGGCCAAGCCCTTACCGGAATTGCGGCATACCGTTAATCATTAGCGCCAAGATCAGGAGCTCCTAACCGATAAGAAACTGGCGTATCGGAGAATGTAATTGGGTTAGCAATAGTTTTACTGGTTTTCCCAGATCGTGAATCGGTAATTGCGACAATTGGATTTAAACCAATATCTCTTGCGAGGCTAATCCCCTCGGCGATTGAATTGATTGGACCAGCCGGAACGCCAACTTTAGTTAAAGCGCTACTCCAAAACGCTGCGGATTCATTGGCAAATTTTGCCGCCAAAAGTTCATTTAGCGCAGTGCGATTAGCTACTCGCGCAGAGTTGCTTTCAAATCGTAAATCATTTCCAATTTCGAGTTTTAATACTTTTACTAACTCCAAAAACTGGCGATCATTTCCAACGGCGATGATTAAATGTTGATCTTTAGCTTTATATACCTCGTAAGGTGCGATGCTTGGATGTGCGTTGCCCATAGCTTTCGGGATAACGCCAGCCCCTGCAAATGCTCCGCTTTGATTTACCATCGCAGATAACGCTGAACTTAAAAGATTCACCTCAATTTTCTGACCAACACCGGTAGTACTGCGATTGACTAGCGCGGCCGAAATCCCAAGTGCTGCGTGTAAACCTGAGATTACATCGACAAGTGCTACGCCCACTTTTGCTGGCGCATTGGCATCGCCGGTGATGCTCATCAAACCGCTCATACCCTGTACTAAAAGATCGTACCCAGGAAGTACCTTTGCAGCATCGCTACTTCCAAATCCCGATATCGAACAATAAATTAATTTTGGAAATTTCTTATGTAAATCTTCGTAACCAAGCCCAAATTTCTCCATTGTGCCAACTGTAAAATTTTCAACTAATACATCACACTTAGCGATAATTTCCATGGCTTTCACTTGACCAGATGCGGTTGTTAAATCAGCCGTCACCCCTAATTTATTTCGGTTAACCGATTGAAAATAAGTTGAAACCCCATCTGAATTAAATGGTGGACCCCAAGTTCTGGTGTCATCGCCATCGATTGGGCGTTCTATTTTTATAACATCTGCGCCCATGTCGCCAAGCAACATAGTTGCATAAGGTCCCGCTAGCACTCGCGAAAAATCCGCAATCTTGATTCCGGCTAAGGCTGACATCTATTTAATTATTTCGCTAATTCCAGTAATCAATCGATCAACATCTTCCCGGGTGCTGTAGGGAGCTAGTCCAGCTCGGATAGCACCGGCTTCACCCAGACCAAGTGATAAGCAAGCTTCTAACCCATAAAAATTCGAAGCCGGCGCATTTATATTTTTAGTAGCCAAATGTTTATAAACATCTGTGGAATTCAATCCGGCAAATGTAAAGAATGCAGTTGGGGTGCGGTGAGCTGCGTTGCTATAAACCGTGATTTTTGGGAGGGCTCGTAATTGGTTATCCAAATATGTAAATAACTCTTCTTCATAGCCTTCCATGGCCGTCATTGAAGCCACAATTTTTTCGCGGCGCGAAACTCTTTGATCAGGGAGCATATCCGCGATGAAATCAATAGCTGCGGTTACACCAGCCATAATCTCATAAGGCAAAGTTCCAAATTCAAAGCGTTCCGGAACAATGGAAGTAGCCGGTAATAGTTTGTCATTATTTAAAGTTCGTAAAAGATCCGGCTCGGCAGCGATAGCTGCGCAATGTGGACCAAATAGTTTGTAGGAAGAGAATCCATAGAAATCAGCGCCTAAAGTCTTCATATCGATTGGGGTATGTGGGGTTAGATGTACGCCATCAACATAAAGAAGCGCTCCCGTAGCGTGCACTAATTTGGCAATTGCCGGAATATTTGGCCTCGTTCCAAGCACATTAGATGCACCTGTAACTGCTACTAATTTAGTTTTCGAAGTTAATAATTTTCCAATTACTTCGGGTGCTAACTCCGCGGTTGCGTTTTCAAATTGCGCCCACTTAACAATGGCTCCAACCGACTCCGCAGCTTGCACCCAGGGACGGACATTCGAATCATGATCTAATCGAGTAACAATTATTTCATCGCCCAGTTTCCAAGTTTTCGCTAATGTTCTAGAAAAATCATAGGTAATTTGGGTCCAACTACGACCGTATACAACACCTTCTGGGCTGCAATTTAGTAAATCGCTTACCGCGCTTCGAAAACCTAGCACTGCAGCATCGGCATTTTGTTCTGCCTTAGTTGTTCTTCCTCGATTTGAGACTGATGATGTGATGGTTTGCGCGATTGCTTCGCCAACTGATTTAGGGACTTGCGATCCTCCTGGACCGTCGAAAAATGCAGTACCTGAATTTAACGCTGGAAATTGGGCCCGGATCCGATTTACCTGAAAAGTCATGTAACGGATTCTAGTCCGAGGTATGACAATATTAGCGATGTGCACTTAACCAGGAGTGAAGCAAGAGGAATGCTTTATGCCCTTGTTGGAGTCTTCCTCTTTTCGTTATCGCTACCTATGACCAAATGGGCGCTAGAAAGTTTCAGCCCATACTTCACTGCAACTTCACGTCCAGTTCTTGCGGCGTTAATTGCAATCCCCTTGATGCGAATTGCAAAAGTTCCCGCTATACCTAGAGCTCATCTGAAGCCATTAATTTTTACAACGATAGGCACTGCCTTTGCCTGGCCCATCTTGATCGCACTCGCGTTAGCTAGAACTACCTCTGCCCATGTCGCTGTCATCTCCGCCATTATGCCGTTGACCACAGCGATAATTGCGGTACTTCGCACAAGCGAGAAAGTCACTCCACAATTTTGGGCCGCTTCCGCGGCTGGCACGCTGTTATTAATACTCTTTGCCATCTCTAGAGGTGGTGCAAAAAATGGCGATTGGCTCGCCGATATTTTAACAATCGGCGCAGTGCTAGCTTCTTCTTATTGTTATGTTGAAGGCGCAGCTTTAACTAAAGCCATGCCAGGATGGCAAGTTATTTCTTGGGTTGTCATTCTGGCACTGCCAATCTGTATTCCGGCATCGATTCTGATCTGGTTAAAAACTAATAATGGTTCACCAATTACTGCCCATGCCATTGTCGGAATTGCGATGATTGGATTCTCTTCAATGTATATCGGATTTATTTTTTGGTATCGCGGCTTGAAAGATGCAGGTACTGCACATGGTTCGCAAGTACAACAGCTACAAGCAATTATGACTCTAGGTTGGGCCGCCCTGCTTTTGAAAGAACGAGTTACCTTTACTATGGTGCTAATAGCTATTGGAGTTATAGCTTCTGTTCTCTGGGCGCTAACCTCGCGCCGAAAGCCAGTAATGAATTAAGCTAAACCTCTTCTTTTTAGTAAAGGATTGATCGTGGCATCTCGCCCACGGAAATTTCGAAACATTTGCATCGAATCAATAGATCCACCTCTACTTAGTAACTCTCGCCGAAAGTGGTCACCGTTTGCTCGAGTTAAGCCACCGTTCTCGTTAAACCATTCCACCGAGTCAGCGTCTAAAACTTCGCTCCAAATATATCCGTAATAGCCAGCAGAATAGCCACCCGCGAAAATATGTGAAAAATAGGTAGATCGATACCGAGTATGTACCGGCGGATAATCCAATCCATAATCTGCGATTGCTTTTCGTTCGAATTCGTTTACATCCTTAACATCCTCAGCTTCGGTCACCGAATGCCAGGCTAAATCCAAAATTGCAGCCGCCAGATAACTTGTAGTTGCGAATCCTTCATTAAATGTTTCCGCCGCTTTCAAATTATCAATCCAAACTTGCGGCATCTGTGCTCCGGTTTTGTAATGCTTAGCGTAATTATTTACTACTTCCGGCCAGAGAATCCACATCTCATTTACTTGCGAAGGGAATTCCACAAAATCGCGTTGCACGCTAGTTCCAGAAACTCGTGGGTATTTAACTTGGGAGAGCAATCCATGCAGCGCATGTCCAAATTCATGGAATAGAGTCGTTGTAAAATCTAGCGTTAACAAGGCCGGTTCGCCGGCCGGAGGTTTCGGAATATTGAGATTATTTACCACAACTGGCAATTGCCCTAAAAGAAAATTTTGATCGACTAAACTATTCATCCAAGCACCACCACGTTTTGATTCCCGCGTAAAGAAATCGCCAATATAGAGCCCTAGTGGTGAACCATCTTCATTCCGTACTTCAAATACTCGAGCCTGCGGATGGTATGCAACTAAATCCTTACGCTCTTGGAATGTGATCCCAAATAATTTAGTTGCTGCAAAGAAAACCCCATCATGTAGCACGCGTTCCAATTCAAAATATGGGCGCATTGCGGCGGTATCCACGTTATGTTTTGCAAGCCGCACTTTTTCGGCATACATATCCCAATCCCAACTGGCTAATTCAAAGGTGTGCCCTTCTTCAACTATTGCCCGCTGCAACTGTTCACCTTCCGCGCGCGCATTTTTGACTGCGGATGGTGCAATTTCACGGAGTACTTTATGAACGTTATTTGGACTTCCCGCTGTTTGTTCGTTAATCACATATTCCGCATGAGTATTAACGCCAAAAAGTTTTGCCCTGCGAGCTCGCAATTTCACCATTTGTAAGAGAATATTTTTTGTATCTTTATCGTTATCGCGATTGCCCTTTACAAGAGAAGCTTCCATAATTTTCGCGCGAAGTTGGCGATTAGTTAACGTGGTTAATAATGGATTGCCGGTGAAATTGACCATTGCTAATAAGTACTTACCTGCTAGACCGCGATCTTTCGCTGCGTTAGCGGCGGTGGCAATTTCATTTTCGGTCAATCCCGCTAACTCCGAAAGATCTTCCACGACTACACCTAAATCATTGGTATCGTTTAGTAAATTTTTCCCAAAAGAAGTTTGTAGCTTTGAAAGTTCTTCGTTAATACCTTTCAGCTCATCCCGCTCGGCCTCGCTCAAATGCGCACCAGCGTGTACCAAATCTCGATAATACTTCTCTAATAACCAGCTATCTTCGCTATTTAAGTTGAGCGAATCACGCTTTTCATAAAGATGCTTAATTTTCTCAAAAAGTTTTGGGTTAAGTTGAATCGCATCGGAATGTGCGGATAATTTAGGTGCGATTTCAGCTTCTATTTCATCGATTTTATCGCTGGTATCACTCGAAGATTTATTGTAAAACACATTGAGCACTCGGCTTAGTAGTTGACCACTCTTTTCTAAAGCAACAATGGTATTTTCAAAAGTAGTTGGTTCTGCGGAATCAATAATCGCCGCAACTTCCGCAAGTTGAACTTTAGTTCCCTCGTAAAAGGCTGGCAGGTAATGCTCGTCGGTAATTTCGGTGAAGGGTGGTAGTTCATAAGGCAGCGTACTTCTACTAAAGAAAGGATTCTCAGCCACTTAAACGCTCCACAAATATTCTAGAGTTTTCAAAGATTATTTCAGCGTCAAAATCCATAGTGGCAACGTGGTAGCTATTTAACAATTCAATTCGATTCTTATCGGAACTAGCAATCTCTTCCATGATGATTTCAGTATTTGAAACACCCAATACGTGATCATCCACGCTGTGAAAGAGCAATAACGGAGTTTTAACGGTGCCTAGCATCGCTCTAGATTTTTTTAAGAACTCGTAAAGTTGCACAACGCCGGACGTTGGCAGTACGTCATAACCCCACTCAGTAACGCCGGGCTTTTTAATATCGTCACCAACAGATGGCATCCCAGCTTTCAATTTCGCCAGCAACCGGCCAAACTTAATCTTCACTCCAGGTATGTGAATCATTGGGTTAACTAGAACAATCCCGGTAATTTTCTCAGGGTTTTTCGCCGCAACATAGAGTGTATTTCCGCCGCCCATTGAAAGTCCGAAAACAAATATTTTTTCACAAATTTTATGTAGATCATCAATATCTTTTTGAACTCGATCCGGCCATTCGTGCCATTTAACGTGATTAAGGTCTTGCCATTTAGTGCCATGCCCAGGGATTCGTGGCACCCGAACTGTAAAACCTAGATCTTGTAAGTATTGTGCCCACGGCCGCATTGATGCTGGTGATCCGGTAAAACCGTGAACTAAAACAATTCCAATTTTCGCATTCTTACCTTTACCATCATGGGCGAAATCAGTGAGCCAACCGGCCGGTGCGTTATCTGTAGCCATAACGGAACTCTAATGTGAAAAGTCATACCTAACCCGTAGATTGCGGGCATGAGTTTTTTGCAAGATTTCCGCACACTATCGGAGACCACGTTTGTGGTCGTAGACCTAGAAACAACTGGGTGGTCCCCAGCCAGCGGAGCGGCAATTACTGAAATTGGCGCCGTCAAAGTTTGTGGCGGCGAAATAATTGCCGAATTTCAATCTCTAATTAATCCAGGTTGCCCAATTCCAGAGTTAATTACAAAGATCACCGGTATCTCCGATGCGATGGTTGTAGACGCGCCTGGGATTGATGAAGTAATTCCAATCTTCTTAGAATTCGCCGGATCGCCAACCGAATCTGTGCTGGTCGCGCATAACGCGCCGTTTGATATGAGTTTTCTAATCGCTGCTACCGCGTCAGCTCAATATGAATGGCCAGAATTTCCGGTAATTGATACTGCGCATCTTGCTCGTAAAATTCTCACCAAAGATGAAGTTCCAAATAATAAATTAGGAACCCTCGCCACCTATTATGGGACGCAATCGCAGCCAAACCATCGAGCGCTAGATGATTCGCGTGCAACGGTAGATGTCTTGCACGGGCTTTTTGAAAGGCTAGGAAGTTTTAAAGTTACTACGCTTTCGCAATTGCTTGATTTTTAATTAGATTTCCAACCGTCGTCGCAATCGTAAATGGATCAATCGGGTGGGTTACAACTCCATCAGCTCGAGACCAGCCAGCCAGCCAAGCATCTTGCGCTCTACCGGTGATTACCAATATTGGCGGACAATTAAATATTTCATCTTTCAATTGGCGAGCTAAGCCCATGCCACCTTCTGGAACTGCTTCCCCATCAAGAATGAAAATATCCGCGCTCTTTTTATTATCGATATAGCTTTTAACCGCGGCACCAGTAGCAAACTCCATAATATTATGTTCCGGAAAATCTACCGAGATCCGCTTGCCTAACGCGCTAGTAATGGAATCTCGGACTGAAGCATCATCCGAATAGATCGCAATTGTTAATTTACGGTCGAAATTCATGGTTCGAGTTTAGCGAGCAAAATCAATACTTCTTTGCCGACCCAGACCCTCCCGAGAGTGATGCGTTTCACCAGAATTGGGAGGAATTAGGGCTTCCCCCAACCCGCTTGAGTCGGTAATTCCCCACAAATCGGGAATAATCGCCCCCATGTCTAGCGCCACTTCCAGCATGGCTTCAATGTCTACCAAAGCCAATCGGCCAAATATTGTGGCGGTCGGAACCATTGTCTGGCTTGCTAGTGAGTTAATGTTTTTCGCAGCGCTCTTTTCTATGTATTTCACAACCAGATCAGTTCAAGGTCCAAAAGTTTGGGCCGAATCTACTGGGATGTTAAACATTCCATTCGCTTCGTTAAACACAACAGTGCTCGTGCTCTCATCGGTAACTTGTCAGTTTGGAGTTTTTGCGGCAGAGAGATTCCAGGCGTCGCGAACTGGAAAATTATGGCAATTTAAAAAATGGGGAATGCGAGAATGGTTTGCGCTAACTTTCTTAATGGGAGCTTTCTTCATTGGCGGCCAAGTTTATGAATATGCAAAATTAGTTTCAGAAGGGGTATCACTTTCCGCGCAAGCATATGGTTCAGTTTTTTACATAACCACTGGTTTCCACGGACTCCATGTAACTGGTGGCCTGATCGCATTCTTAATCGTACTAATTCGAGTTTTCAAAGCCCAGCGGTTTGGTCATAGCCAAGCAACTACCGCAATTGTGGTTTCTTACTATTGGCACTTCGTCGACATCGTTTGGATCGCGCTCTTCTCGGCGATCTACTTGATCAAGTAGAAAGCTAGGTAATGAATTTCATCTCGCGATACCGGAGGAATAAATTCTTTGGTCCAGCGCTACTAGTCGCAGCCCTTTTTATTTTAGGTACAACTTATTCAGTAGCAAGTGCCACAACGTTTAAAGCTGCAACGCCGGTTGGCGATAAAACAACTTTGATCGCAGAAGGTAAAGAGATTTTCGCGCGGGGTTGTTCATCTTGTCATGGCTTGAACTTAGAAGGCGGCGCCATCGCCCCTTCTTTAATCGGCGTCGGCGCAGCTTCGGTTGATTTTCAAGTTGGCACTGGTCGAATGCCAATGGCGGATATGTCCGTTCAAGCTATGCGAAAAGATCCCGTTTATAACCAAGCTGAGACTGCAGCGCTTGCTGCATATGTCGCCTCCCTCGCACCCGGACCAGCCGCAATTAATAATGAAGATTTAGCATGGGAACGTTCTGGTGATGCTGCTCAAGGTGGCCAATTATTTCGAAGTAATTGCTCAATGTGTCATAACTTTGCCGGACAAGGCGGCGCGCTAACCCAAGGAAAATACGCTCCTTCGCTAATGGGCGTCGAACCAAAATATATTTATGAAGCGCTTATAACCGGTCCGCAATCGATGCCGGTTTTCTCGGACAAAATTATTACTCCCGCTGAAAAACTTTCCATAATCAAGTGGATCAAGAGCGCAGAGGCCGAACCTAATTTAGGCGGCGCATCACTTGGAAGAACTGGCCCAGTTACTGAAGGATTACTTTCATGGACACTAGGCATCGGAGTTTTAATTGGTATTGCGGTATGGCTAACTGCGAAGGCGAAGTGATTTGATGACTATTGATGACCACTCCAAAGAGATTGCACCCTTAACTGATCCAGGGTTACCTACCCATCAACATCGCAAATCTGATAGCGACCCTAAGGCAGCAAAGAAAGCGGAACGCCAAATCGGAATTTTATTTACGATCTCCGCGCTAGGCACAATTTTATTTATTTACTCCTACACATTTATGTCAGAAGATATTTTCGTTTTCTTACCCGTAATGGGAAGTACCAATGCAAAACAACTTTGCTTAGGACTTGGAATGGCGATCTCACTCTTCTTCATCGGAATGGGCGCAGTTCATTGGGCAAAAACGCTAATGCCAGATAATGAAGTAATCGCGCATCGCCATGAATTTCGCTCTAATGATTCGGATCGGGATGACTTTGTAAATACCGTTAAAGAGGGCGCTGCTGCTGCCGGATTAGGTCGCCGCTCCATTATCAAACGCACCTTAGGTGCGGCCCTTGGGTTAGCCGGACTATCTCCGCTATTACTGCTCCGTGATTTAGGACCG
>CAZMNB010000009.1:0-23686 GCA_964567545.1 uncultured Bifidobacterium sp.
AAAGTCATGACCTCTTCGCGATACGAATTAAGGATTGATTGCATGGTGTCATCGACGGAGAGAATAAAGCAAGCAGAAACTTGTTGTGGCGCGTTTGTGCCAACGTTAAACCAAACTGGAGAATTGAAAGAGAAAATTTGGTTCATTAACATATGGGTTAATTCATGTTCAAATACTTCAGCATCCGCATCGGTTGCGAAATATCCATTTTCTTTACCGGACTTTGTATATGAAAGTACTACGCGGTCGATCACTTGCTTTAGTGACCATTCGCGATTTTCATAACCGACCGCCCCACGGAAATATTTGGTGGTAACAATCGTCGATGCGTTCACTGACCATGATTCAGGAAATTCAACACCGCGTTGTTCGAAAACAACTTCTCCGGTCTTCCAATTTGTTTGTACGACATCGCGACGTTCCCATGTGACTGTGTCATAAGGATGAACTCCAGGAGTGGTGTAAACCCGCTCAATTGTTAAACCTTTACCTGTTTTTGTTTTTGAGCCAATGCGGTTTACGACCGTATCCGACATCTTGATTTCTCCAGTTTCTCTTCTTGATGAATCCAATTTTGATTTTTATCTACTTCTTTTATTACGTCTTTATTTCTACTTTTCGATGCGTGAAAAATTCACTTAAGTTGCGGGGAGGAAATCTTTTCTGAAAGTTGCGAAGGCATAGCGCGGAGAAGTGCAATCTCGCCTTCGAAATCATCAAGAGAGGAGAAGTTACGGTACACCGAGGCATAACGTAAGTAAGCAACCTCGTCGAGCTCTCGGAGTGGCGCAAGAATAGCCATTCCAACTTCCTGAGCTTCAATTTCGGCTTGTCCAGTAGCGCGGAGAGTCTCTTCAACCCGTTGCGCTAATAGAGCTAAATCATCATCATTAACTGGACGACCCTGGCAAGCCTTGCCAACGCCGTTGATGATCTTTTCCCGACTAAACGGTTCGGTAGCGCCGCTACGTTTGATAATGGCTAATACCGATGTCTCTTGGGTTGAAAAACGAGAGCCACACTGGGTGCACTCTCGACGACGACGAATTGCTGTGCCTTCTTCGGCCGGACGCGAGTCAACTACTCGAGAATCATCATGTCGGCAGAACGGGCAATTCATTTCGGCGTGTCATCCTTTCAATCCAGGCTTTCTTGAGATCTTGGGTGTATTAGTGCTACCCCTCAAAACCCCCACTAATGGAAGTCTATCGCATCTTTACCCCAACATCTAGTGGTAACAATAAAGGGATAGTTGAGAGTTCCCGCGCATCTAGTGGCTAGAACTTTTCTGGCGTGTCGGAAAGGTAGCGTGGGTTACTTAATCGGGATATAGATCCGCTGCCCTGCCGTTAATTCCGGAGATTTGAGGCTATTAAGCTCAGTAATTTCATCGACCGCGGCGAGCAGGTCGCCATCGCTAATGCTGCCAGCGATTGACCAGAGCGTTTGACCAGGTGCAACCACAATTTCTTGATAGGTGGTTTTTGTAGCGCTAGAAAAATCGGAGTGCGCGACTGCTGCATAACCCGCCAAGATTAAAACTAAACTCGAAGAAATAACTGCGAGCCTGGCCACGAACCTTCCTCTGGATGTTAACGAAACGCTTGATTTATAAGGGTTTTTTAACGAGTTATCGAAAGTGATCGTGGACATTTTTACTCCGGCTTTTTATCTAACTGGCCTTGGTCGCTCACTGGGGATAGTGTTCGAACGCCTGTTCTAATAGAGAAGGTACACCCCACCACCGACACTCGCAAGTTTTTTTAGAACATTTGTTTGATTATTTAGCAATTTTGTTCTAACCTACGGGTATGAGCAAAGTCAGCAAACCCAGCAGAAGCGATAAAGGTGATCAGCGCGGTAAGAGCAAGGTAGCCGAACTCCCAGATGGCCCAACTGATGAACATGGGCTAACCCCGCGCCAAGCGAAGATCCTCGTTGCGATTAAGCGCGCCATGGAAGCGAACGGTTACCCGCCTTCAATGCGGGAAATTGGCGAAGCGGCTGGCTTAGCTTCCCCTTCGAGTGTGAAATATCAACTCGAGGCTTTAGAAGAGAAAGGATTCATCCGTCGCGATCCATCAAGAGGTCGAGCCCTTGAAGTTCTGCTCCCAGGCGAAAGTTCCCATCTCTCAATCACGCCAGAACGCACTCAGAACGTACCGCTGGTTGGTCGAATTGCTGCTGGTGGCCCAATCACTGCTGAGCAACAGGTCGAAGAGCTTTTCCCACTACCAGCTTCATTAGTTGGCGAAGGCGAACTATTTATGTTGAAAGTAGTTGGCGACTCCATGATTGATCTCGCGATCTGCGATGGCGACTTTGTCGTGATTCGTTCGCAAAAGTCTTGCGAAAAAGGCGAAATCGTCGCAGCGATGATTGATGGCGAAGCAACCGTTAAAACTTTCTCCAAGAAAGATGGCCACATTTGGTTACTGCCAGCAAACGATAACTTTTCGCCGATCCCGGGCGATAACGCTGAAATCCTTGGCAAAGTAACTGCAGTACTTCGTTCCGTTCGTTAATTTATTTCTAGGATTTATATTTAACAAGAACGTGAGCGAGCGCGCCATCTACTCGGGCATGCAATGCGGTCCCCTCTGGCAAGTACTCCTCACTAATAATTTCGCCATGTTCATGAATTTGACTAACTAAATCGCCACGTTCATATGGAAGTAAGACTCGGAGCTCCTCCTTGGGTCTGGGTAGTGAACTCTCAATTGCACGAAGCAAAGTATCGATTCCGAAACCAGTATGTACTGAGATTGCATAAGCATCTGGTTCTTCACGAAGCAACTCCATCATCACTTCAGAGCTTGCAATATCAGCCTTATTTATCGCGATTATTTCGGGGATTTTATCGCCGCCTATTTCACGGATTACTTCCCGAACTGCTTTTATCTGCCCCTTTGGATCAGCGTGCGAACCATCAACAATATGAACGATTAAATCTGCACCTGAAACCTCTTCAAGAGTTGATTTAAAAGCATCAATCAATTGGTGCGGTAGGTGCTTAACAAATCCAACGGTATCGCTCAAGGTATAAATTCGACCTTCGGCAGTTTCACTCTTTCTGACTGTTGGATCGAGGGTGGCAAAGAGCGCATTTTGTACTAAGACTCCGGCATTTGTTAACCGGTTTAAGAGCGATGATTTTCCAGCATTTGTATACCCGGCAATTGCAACAGCGGGAATTGAATTCCGACGACGCTCTTGCCGTTTAGTGTCGCGCGAAACTTTCATCTCACCAATCTCGCGATTTAACTTTGCCATTTTGTCGCGAATCCGCCGACGATCTACCTCTATCTTGGTTTCGCCGGGGCCGCGTCCACCAATTCCTCCTGCCTGTCGTGAAAGCGAATCACCCCACCCGCGAAGTCGAGGTAGTAAATAACTCATCTGGGCTAGCTCTACTTGCGCTTTACCCTCTTTGCTCTTTGCATGCTGTGCAAAAATATCGAGAATCAACGCAGTCCGATCTACAACTTTTACTTTGACTTTATCTTCTAGGTTACGAAGTTGGGAAGGACTTAATTCGCCATCACAAATTACGGTATCGGCACCAGAAGAATTAACTACAGCTTTTAATTCTTGAACTTTTCCCGAACCGATAAAAGTCGCTGAATCTGGCTTATCGCGCCGTTGAATTAACGCTTCTAATACCGTGGATCCGGCGGTCTCTGCTAACGCTTTTAATTCGGCCATCGAATTTTCCGCATCGACGATTGTGCCCTGCGTCCACACCCCGACCAATATCACTCGTTCTAATCTAAGTTGGCGATATTCGGCTTCTGAGATATCGGTTAGTTCAGTTGAAAGACCAGCTACTCGACGCAGTGCCGCTCGGTCGCTTAAATCTTGTTGGGTTGATTCAAATTGATCTGGTTTAAATTCAGCTTCATCAAATTCGGCAGTAACTCTTGCGTTCTCAGCCAACATCGCTTCGAACTCATCTTCATTAAAATCTTTAGCCAAGAAATGGCCCCAAGTCACGATCTTCTAAGAGCACTGCTGGTCCGCTTAAGGTCGCATTTGAATGGCCATCAATCTCCACAACCAACCGGCCGCCTGGTGGGTTAATGACCCATTTAGCAGGCAAATTCAAGCCTTTTTTGATGGTCGCTGCGAGCGCTACGGCGCAAGTACCGGTGCCGCAAGAACGAGTTTCACCGCTGCCACGTTCGTGCACGCGCATCGCAATTTCACCGTTTTCTAAAAATTGTACGAACTCCACATTTACACCTTCTGGGTAAGTTTCTTTTGGGCGAACTACCGGTGGATGAGTTAAATCCCCTACTTCGGAAATATCATCGACGAAAACGACGGCATGTGGGTTGCCAACGCTAATATTTAAACCGTTCCACACTTTGCCATTGTTTGCTGCAGTGATCTCGCCCGCTTCTTGCGCAACTTTGCCAAGGTTTACTGAGATATCTCCAGTATCTGGACAGGCTAAGTATTTCGCGCCATCTCTTGTGTTGATTGAAAAAATCCCAGATGGTTGGTGGCCGCGATCGACTAAATAGCGGGCCATTACTCGGATACCGTTGCCACACATTTCAGCAATCGAGCCATCAGCATTTCGATAATCCATAAACCATTTATCAGCTCGCTTTATTATCCGTATCAAACCATCCGCACCGATTCCGGTTTCACGATTGCAAATAGCGGCAGTTTGTTTTGAAGAAATATTGTTTTCATCGTTTGGATCAAAGACCAGAACAAAATCATTTTCGGTGCCGTGGCCATATGTACCTATAAGTGCGTTACTCATCTTTACCTATCGTAGATGAAAGTACGGTTTCTAGCAGGCTAGCTATCGGTGCCGGGTTTATCCATTGAATCCGTTGGTCACGCGAAAACCAAGTCTCTTGACGGCGAGCATATTGGCGCGTGCTTCGTTTTGTCTCTGCCATCGCCTCGGCTTCATCAATCTCACCTTTTGCAAACTTGATAATTTGAGCATAACCAAGCGCAGCTTGTGCAGTTCGACCTTCCAGCAAGCCTGCTGTTATCAAATCTCGAACCTCCGCAACTAAACCAAGTTCCCACATAAGATCAACTCGCGCATCAATTCGCTCTTGCAATTTTGCGCGATCGAGAGCAAGCCCAAATTGCTTCGCAAATCGGTATTTTGTGCTGCCTTCACGCGGCAAATTAGCGGTGTAAGGCTTACCCGTAATTTCAATTACCTCTAAGGCGCGAACCACTCGACGGAGATTCTCTTTTGGGATGGCAAAAGCTGCCGCAGGGTCTAATTCGCTAAGCCGAGCATGCATTACATCCGCGCCAAGGGTTAGCGCTTCTAACGCGATTTTTTCGCGAACTACTGGATCGGTATCTGGAAAGTTCAGATCATCCAAAATCGCTTTAATGTATAGACCAGTGCCGCCAACTACCACAACCGGAATATTTGCTTTGAGTAACTCATCAATTTTCGCTCGAGCTAACTCTTGATATTGGGCAACGGTTGCATCTTGGTTCACAGTTAAAATATCAAGCAAATGATGTGGGATTCCGTGGCGTTGGAGCATGGGTAATTTCGCAGTTCCGATATCCATACCTTGGTAAAGTTGCATTGAATCGGCATTTACGATTTCGGCTTTTAATTCAGAGGCTACTGCGACTGCTAAATCACTCTTTCCGGTTGCGGTTGCGCCGCAAATTACAATTAAGCTCATATTAGAAGTTGTACTTTGGCAAGGTAGGAATGCCCAACATGACGCCGGTGCGCTCAGCCTGCGCTACTCGAGCTTCATAAGCATCCCCGCCGCGTGATCGCTTAACTTCTTTCGGTAAACCAGTTGCGGTTACAAAGAATGCTTTTGCATCTCCGATCTCTACCGTTACTAAATCCCCTGGGCGTGGCGAATTGGCGGGGTCGATATCGAAATGGACCAACCGAAAATCTTTAGACCTTCCGCTCATTCGATCTTTACCGCCATCGCGACGACCTTCATATTCAGAAACTAAGACTTCGGCATTCTTTCCAATTAATTCTTGGTTCACTGATAACGAAATTGCGCTCTGGAATTCGTGCAACCTGGTGTATCGCTCGGCTACAACTGACTCGGGGACTTGGCCATCCATGGTGGCTGCTGGCGTACCTGGTCGCTTGGAATATTGGAAGGTATAAGCGGCTAAGAACCTAGCCTGCGTGCAAATATCTAACGTCGCTTGGAAATCTGCTTCGCTCTCCCCGGGAAATCCAACAATGATGTCGGTGGTAATTGTGGAATCTGGAATAGCTTTTCTAACTTTCTCGATAATTCCAAGATATCGATCGGTTCGATAAGAACGGCGCATTGCCTGCAAAATCGAGTCTGAACCGGATTGGAGCGGCATATGAAGGTGCGGCATCACATTTGGCGTTTGGGCCATGGCTTCAATTACCCCATCTGTGAAATCTCTAGGATGTGGTGACATAAAACGAACTCGCTCAAGACCATCAACTTTGCCGCATTCGCGTAACAACTTTTCAAATGCTGTTAAATCATTGAAATCAACCCCGTATGCATTTACGTTCTGACCTAATAATGTTATTTCAGTAACTCCTTGATCTACTAGCGTCCTAATCTCTTTCAAAATATCGCTAGCTGGCCGATCCTTTTCGCGACCACGGAGCGCTGGCACGATGCAGAAAGTACAAGTGTTGTTACAGCCAACTGAAACCGAAACCCAAGCCGAGAATGCCGAGTGGCGGCGCGCTGGCAAAGTTGATGGAAAATGTTCTAAGGCTTCCAGAATTTCAACTTGTGATTCTTCTTCGACTCTTGCTCGCTCCAAGAGCATAGGTAGTGAGCCAACATTATGGGTTCCAAAGACCACATCAACATAAGGAGCGCGTTCAATAATATTTCCTTGATCTTTTTGAGCTAAACAACCGCCAACTGCAATCTGCATTCCCGGGCGGGCTTTTTTATCTGGTGCTAAGAAACTAAGTTGACCATAAAGTTTGTTATCTGCATTTTCTCGAACTGCACAGGTATTGAAAACTACGAGATCTGGATTGATGCCATCTTTCGCCGGAAGATAACCAGCTGCATCTAGCGAGCCCGCAATTCGCTCGGAATCATGCACATTCATCTGGCAGCCCAGAGTTTGTATTACATAGGTACGAGGCGCGGACATAGCCGCAATCTTATTGGTGGTGCGCTAGCGAGGCGAAATATCTAATTCGCGGAGCACGCGATTTATCAGAGATGAGCCATAACCTTTTCGCATTAGCGCGCTATGGACTCTTCGATAAATAACTTCAGTTTCAAACCGAGATACCGAGCGCAATTTTCGCGTTGCAAATTCAAGGGCATTTTCATATTCGCCCGCCTCATCAATCTCTGCGATTACGATTTCAATCACATCAGCTGAAACGCCTTTACTTTGCAATTCGGAGGCAATTACTCGTTTTGATAATTTCTTTGCGCGTTGTCTTGATTCGCTCCAGGCACGCGCAAACTCCTCATCGTTAACTAACCCTTGTTCCTGCAACCGAAAAAGTACGGCGTTCGCAATATCTTCTGGAATGCCACGCTTTTTTAAATGGGCAAAGAGTTCGCCCCTACTCTTTGCGCGAGGTCCGAGTGCGATTAACGCAATCGTTTCGGCTAAAGAGTAGGGATCACTCTCGACGGTTTTAGAAGTCAACGTCCGCTGCAGCTTCATCAATCGCTGCAACTAGCGCAGGATCGAATTCAGTTACTGCAAAGTGGGCGCGAATCTTACTTTCGATATCGTTCGCTAAATCCGGATTATCGATCAGGAATTGACGGGAGTTCTCTTTTCCTTGACCCAGTTGGTCGCCTTCGTAGGTGTACCAAGCTCCAGATTTTTTAACAATACCAAGTTCTGCACCTTGATCAAGTAGCCCGCCTTCGCGAGAAATTCCATGACCGTAAAGAATGTCGAACTCTGCTTGCTTAAATGGTGGCGCCATCTTGTTCTTCACAACCTTGACGCGGGTACGGTTACCAACTGCATCTTGGCCATCTTTGAGAGTTTCAATGCGGCGGATATCTAACCGAATTGATGCGTAGAACTTAAGTGCTTTACCACCAGTTGTAGTCTCTGGTGAGCCAAAGAAAACCCCAATTTTTTCGCGAAGTTGGTTAATGAAAATTGCAGTGGTCTTTGATTGATGTAGCGCGCCAGTAATTTTTCGAAGTGCTTGCGACATCAAACGAGCTTGCAAGCCCATATGGCTATCGCCCATCTCGCCTTCAATTTCTGCGCGAGGTACAAGAGCGGCAACCGAGTCAACTACGACTACATCCAGTGCGCCGGAACGAATTAACATATCCATAATTTCTAAAGCTTGTTCACCGGTATCTGGTTGGGAAACAAGTAGCGCATCAATATCTACGCCAAGTTTCTTTGCATACTCTGCATCGAATGCATGTTCCGCATCGATAAATGCTGCAATTCCGCCCGCTTTTTGGGCGTTAGCAATTACATGGAGAGCTAGTGTGGTTTTACCTGAAGATTCTGGACCATAGATTTCAACAACGCGACCTCGAGGTAAACCACCAATGCCGAGTGCGATATCTAGCGTGACCGAACCGGTCGAGATGACTTCAATTGCTGCGGTAGATCGCTCGCTCATCTTCATAACCGAGCCCTTGCCAAACTGACGCTCGATCTGGGCAAGTGCTGTATCTAGGGCTTTTTGTTTTTCAGTCGTACGGCCCGTGGGTTCGTTCGACTCTTTGGCTTCTTTAGCCATTTTTACCTCTTCCTTTTCACTTATCGCTTTTCAAGCGTTCTTTGTCCAGAAGGTACGGAATGCCACTGACGGTTAGGAGCTATGCCTAACGGAACTGTGGAACCGCTCTGGTTGGGTATGAGTAGGTTACCCGAACATCTGTTCTAATGCTAGATGAGGCGGTTAGACACGCCGCGAGTAGATTTAAGGGGTGAACTCCCCCGATGTCATTGTGATTGGCGCTGGCGTAGTTGGCGCATCCTGTGCGCTCGCCTTAACTAACGCTGGTTTGCGGGTATTGATCCTTGATCGGGGTCCAGTTGCAAGTGGCACATCAGGTGCTGGTGAAGGAAATATCTTAGTTTCAGATAAAGAGCCAAGTCCGGAATTAACCCTTGCACTTCGTTCTCGGAATGCTTGGTTTGAGGTTAATGACGACATTGGCGGCGGTTTCGAATTAGATGGCAAAGGTGGCGTTGTCATTTCTCGGAGCGAAACTGGCATTGCTAATTTAAAGAAATTATCTAAAGCTCAACGTGAAAATGGGATTGATGCGCAAGAAGTTAGCGCCGCTGAGTTACAGAAATTAGAACCTCACATTTCACCAACTATTGAGTATGGTGTTTATTACCCACAAGATGCTCAATGTCAACCAATGCTAGCTGCGGCGCAGATGATTCGTGCCGTAAAACAACGCGGTGGCAAATTTATTCAAGGTGAGAATGTAATTGCAATTAATTCTAACAACGGTCGAACCACTGGTTTAACTACTAATAAGAATACTTATTCAACTCCAATTGTTGTAAATGCAACTGGAACTTGGGCGGGTGATATCGCGAAGTTAGCTGGCTCTTACTTACCAATTGCGCCACGTCGTGGTTTCATATTAGTTACGGTGCCTGCCCCAGAATTAATTTTTCACAAAGTTTACGATGCGGATTACGTTGCCAACATCGCAAGCGGCGCAGCTGAATTGCAATCTAGCGCTGTGGTAGAGGGCACAGCTAGCGGAACTATTTTAATCGGCGCAAGTCGCGAGCGAGTAGGTTTTAAGAGTGAATTTGAAATCCCAATCCTGCGTCAATTAGCGCGCCAAGCCATCTCCGTATTTCCAATTTTGAAAGAGTTGCAATTGCTCCGCGCTTATCGAGGTTTTAGACCTTACGCACCCGATCATTTACCTGTAATTGGTGAAGATGGAAATATTGCTGGACTTTGGCATGCTGCGGGACACGAAGGTGCCGGAATCGTGTTAGCCCCGGCAACCGCAGAGTTAATTACCGCTCAAATTACTGGGAAAAATCCATTTATGGATCCAACTCCATTTTCGCCTAAACGTTTTATGAATCAAGATCCAACTGTAGGTGGTCATATTGCTAGTTAAACCAAATTCTTCAATTACTTTTACCTTTGATGGCAAATTGATTTCAGCAATTCCTGGACAAACCGTTGGTTCTGCAATTTTGGAAGCTGGCGAGCGAACAATGCGTCTGACTCGTTTTGAGAATAAGCCACGTGGAATTTTCTGTGGAATCGGTATTTGTTTCGATTGTTTAGTTGTAATCGATGGTACGCCTAACCAACGTGCTTGCTTGATTGAAGTTAGAGATGGCATGTCAGTTAATACGCAAGTAGGTGGCGCATGGAGCAAATGAATATTGTTATTGTCGGAGGTGGACCAGCCGGTTTATCGGCTGCGCTTAGCGCTGCACGCTCTGGTGCTTGCGTTTTGCTCATTGATAGCAATCTAAATCTTGGGGGCCAATATTGGCGACACCTGCCAGAGAGTTGGTCCGGCCAGTCTGAGTTGCATTTAGATTTAGATTCTGGGTTGCTCCTAATTTCTGAAATAAAAAGCCATCCAAAGATTGAAATCTGGAATGGAGCACAGATTTGGAATGCAACCTATGAAAACGGTGAAACTACTTTACGAGTTATTAAATCAGGGGTTGAAAAAAACGTAAAAACTAAAACTTTGATACTGGCTACTGGGGCTTACGATCGAACTCTGCCATTTCCTGGATGGGATATTCCAGGAGTGATGACTCCTGGTGGAGCACAGTCACTTTTGAAAGGCCAGGGGGTGGCTGCTGGCAAGAAAGTTGTAGTTGCTGGAACTGGACCGTTCTTGCTACCGGTTGCTGCTGGTTTGGCTCAATTTGGTTGCGAGATCGTTGAGCTTTTAGAAGCGAACTCGCCGTTGCGTTGGTTTAAATCGTTACCAACTCTAGTTAGGAACTTATCAAAAATTGGCGAAGCTAGAGACTACTTAAGTATTTTCAAAAAGTTTGGAGTTAAGCCAAAATTTAAGCAAGCAGTGGTGGCGGCACATGCAAACAAGGCTGGAGTCTTGGAATCGGTAAGCATCGCTGAAATTAGCGTTGATTTTGAAATTAAAAAAATTCGCAAAGTTAAGTGTGATCTCGCCGCTATCGGTTGGGGTTTCACCGCAGACACCTCACTTGCTGGCGCACTCTCGCTTAAGCAAATAGTCGCCAAGGATGAAGGCGTAGCAGTTTGGGTTGATGAGAATCAACAAAGCTCAATCAAAGGAATCTTTGCTGCTGGTGAAATCACTGGAATCGGTGGCTCTGAACTTTCAATCGCTGAAGGTGTAATTGCTGGGTTAGCTGCAGCAGCCTTCGCTGGGTATACAACTTTAATTTCAAAAGACCATAGAGATGCAAGAAGAAGAAAGCAGGAGTTTGCTAGCGCGCTTATCAATTCATATCCAGTTAAAGCTGGATGGCAAAGTTGGCTTTCTGAAGAAACTATTATTTGTCGGTGTGAAGAAGTTAAATATTCTAAATTGAAATTTGCCGTAACTGAACTAGGAGCAACAGATTCTCGAACTGCGAAATTACTTTCGCGATGTGGAATGGGAATGTGCCAAGGGCGAATTTGCGGTAGATCTGTCGTGGATTTGGTGGCAAACGAAATTGGCATCTCGCCATCTGATACTTCAGATAAAGAACGGATCTCCGTTGGTAATCGACCTATCATTACCCCGATTTCAATTGAACTTCTAGCTAACGGAGAATAAGGTTCAGTCATGGCTAATTCAAATAAGAAACCTTGGCATGGTGTTTTAACCGCAACCGCCACGCCATTTCGTGCAGACCTATCAATTGATTTTGATAAATATGCAGACCACGTTAAATGGCAAGCAGATAATGGCGTGGATGGTGTAATTCCAAATGGTTCTTTAGGCGAATACCAAGTCCTGAGTGCGGAAGAACGAACTCAAATTGTTAAAGTAGCGCTAGACGCTGCACCTGCCGGGTTCCAAGTTATTCCCGGCGTAGCTGCATATGGCGCAATCGAATCTCGTAAGTGGACCGAGCAAGCGGCAGAAATGGGCGCGAAATCGGTGATGCTATTGCCGCCTAACGCATACCGTGCCGATGATGCAGAAGTGATTGCGCACTATCAAGAAGTAAATAAAGTTGGTATTCCGATTATTGCTTATAACAATCCATTCGATACCAAAGTAGATCTAACTCCACAGCTTGTGGCCAAGATTGCCGACAGTTGTGAAAATGTTGTAGCGATTAAGGAATTTTCGGGCGATGTTCGTCGGGTTTGGCAGATTCATCACCACGCACCACGAATTGAAGTTCTCGTTGGTGCCGATGATGTACTTGTTGAACTATCTACTGGTGGCGTAGTTGGTTGGATTGCTGGTTTCCCTAATGCGCTACCAAAAGAATCAGTAGAACTTTACAATCTTTGCCTCGCTGGAAAATATGAAGAAGCGCGGCCAATTTATGCAGCAGTTCATAATCTATTCAACTGGGATAGCCGAAAAGAATTTATTGGTGCGATTAAATTAGCAATGGATGCTGTAGGTCGTTATGGCGGCCCAACTCGCTTGCCCCGTTTACCGCTACCTGCTGCTGATTTAGCGCAATGCAAAAAAGATATTGAGCAAGCGCTAGCTTTTTACCGAAACCGTAAGTAAAAATGGGCAAGAGTTTGCGTACCGTCACAACAGTGGAGTCCCACACTGAAGGGATGCCAACTCGGGTAGTTACCAGCGGAATCGAAGAAATTCCCGGCGCTACTATGTTTGAAAAGCGACTCTACTTTATGGAGCAGATGGATGAAATTCGCCAATGGTTGATGTACGAACCGCGTGGACATCCGGCAATGAGCGGTGCGATCCTACAAAAGCCAACTCGTGCCGATGCCGATTGGGGCGTTGTTTATATTGAAGTATCTGGATGCTTACCGATGTGCGGTCACGGCACAATTGGAGTTGCCACAGTTTTAATTGAAAAAAAATTAGTTCCCGTAGTGGAACCGATTACTACAGTTCGACTTGATACACCGGCTGGACTAGTAATTGTTGATGTTCAAGTAAGGAATGGAAAAGCTGAGAAAGTTACGCTAACAAACGTGCCATCTTTTTCATATCAACTAGACCAAGTTGTAGATGTTCCCGGATACGGAAAAATAAAATATGACATGGCATTTGGCGGAAATTTCTATGCGATTATTCCAATCGATCGAATCGGAATTGATTTTGAAAGAGAAAATGGCCAAAAATTTCTTACTGCTGGACTTGCAATCTCAGATGCAATTAACGAACAAAATCGTCCAGTTCATCCAGAAAACCCAGATATTGCGATTTGTCATCACATAGATTTCATCGCTCCAGGAGCAAGCTCTTTGCATTGGAAAAATGCGATGGCAATTCATCCAGGTTGGTTTGATCGCTCCCCTTGTGGCACTGGCACGAGCGCACGCCTTGCTCAAATGGTTGCGCGCGGTGAATTTAAGGATGGCGATGTATTAATCAATGAATCATGGATTGGCTCAAAATTTGAAGGCAGAGTAAAAGAACATGTAACAGTTGCAGGATTGCCGGCAATTGTCCCAACAATTACTGGTCGTGCTTGGGTTATGGGAGAAGCAACTTGGACCCTTGATCCAAGTGATCCATTTCCTGCAGGATTTATAGTTTAACTTTTACTTAAGTTCTTCCGGCAATAGCGCTGTCGGCATATTTTGAAATACAACAGGCCTACGGAATCGTTTGATGCTATCTGCACCCACCGAGGTGAAAAGTGAGTTTGTGCTTGCAGGGTACGGCCCACCGTGGTGCATCGCCCAAGTCACTGCAACCCCAGTTGGCCAACTATTCCAAATTACGCGACCGCTAATTCGAACCAATATATCTAGCAGCCCAAGTCCAATAATTTGATCGCTAACTTCACCATGAATACCGGAAGCTAGCGTTCCATGAAAAGAGTTCGCGACTCTGAGCGCCTCATCATTGCTCTGGCAATTTACAACTACTGCTGTCGGTCCAAATACTTCCTGCAAAGTTACTTCAGTATTGGCCAATAAATCTGCACCAGAAATTTCAAATATCGTTATTGGCTCAATCAAGTCATTTGTCGCAACACCTTCTGCCAATAATTTAACAAATGGCAACCCTGCGTAAGCGCTCCGATTCAAATCGTGAGCCTCCCGAATTTTCGAATTTAACATGGCATGCGTAGCCAACGTTGGTACTAGGTTTCTTATTTCATTACGAACTGATTCCCCATTAACCAATATTAAATAACCAGGTTTAGTACAGAACTGTCCAGCTCCTAGGTTTACTGAATCTAAAAATCCTTGTGCCACATTTTTGCCATTTTTATCTGCCGCTTCCGCAGTTACAAATATTGGATTGAGTCCACCGAGTTCGCCATAAAATGGAATTGGATCTTTACGAGATTGTGCAATATCAAAGAGTGCCCGGCCACCATTCGTTGAACCGGTAAATGCAACAGCATTTACATCCTTATGTTTTACAAATTCAATTCCTGCTTCAAATTCTTCAACTAGATTGAACAAACTATCTGGAGCACCGCAAGATTTAGCAGCTACTTCCATCAATTGAAAAACTTTACGTGAAGTTTCAATATGTCCTGGGTGAGCTTTAATAATTACCGGACAACCAGCCGCGATTGCAGCAGCTGTGTCACAGCCACCAACGCCAAATGCAAATGGAAAATTGCTCGCGCCAAAGACGCCTACTATTCCAATTGGAACTGTGGTTTTACGAAGTTCCGGGCGGGGTGGTTGGAGCGTTGCGTCCGCACTATCAATAACAGTCCCTAAGTACTCACCTTTTTTTAAAACTGCTGCCATATGGCGCCACTGTCCCGACATGCGACCGACTTCGCCAGTTAAGCGAACTTCGGTTAAATTCGTTTCGCGTCCGGCAAGTGGAATCAATTCTGAGGCAGCACCATCCAATTTATCTGCAATAGCTTCCAAAAGTGCAATTATTTGCAACCTATCCCATTTTCGATAAATCTCACGCGCTATTACAACTTTCGACATTAGCGAATTCAAATCTTGCATTTAATTGCACCCTTCGATTAGTTAAATCTTAATAGGTTAAATCAGGTGCTTTGGTACATCTGAATTATGGCGACAGATTGCGCGCCAAATATCGGCCGGTTCGGTGCCAATTGCTAACGCTTCTTCAACAGTGTGGCCACCTAATTCCGCATGCACAATATCTTTTGCATAAGAAGGAGCCCAATCTTCACCCAAATATTCAGCCATACGACGTCGCAATTCAGTATTACGCATTTAAAAAGGGCTTTCTTATGAAAGCGCGCGAATTAATCGATCCGCCTGCAATCTTGAATGTTCCTCTGAAAGCGGCGCGGTCACTTGGCCGAGTAACCAGCGCACAATCATGCCAATACCAACTGCATCCGATGCAAAAATTTCAGCAAGACTTCGATAAATGCGAACCCATAAATTATGTTCTCTAGCCGATAGCGCAATTGCAATTGCAGCTGGATCATGTTCGAGCGCTGAACGAAGAGCTTCGTGTGAAGAGATCTCTCTTGAAATTAAATATAAGGATTCGCTGCGTGAACCGCAGACTTTGGCGAGCGCGGCAATTCGATCGACTTCAGCTTCTAAGAGTGCAATAAAAACTTCATTTTTATCTCGAAAATGATTATATAGAGAAGCTCTAGAAACTTGTGCGCGGTCAGCAATATCAATCATATTAGTATGATTTAAACCAAAATCTGTAATAAGAGATTGTGCTGCTTCGAGAATTGCGCCGCGAGTGCGCCTATGAATGCCGCTTTGGTATTGGTATGTAGCGCGTAATATTGGTTCTGCCACGATCGTACTTACGCTGCGTTGACATCTGAATCAAATTCAGATGTGGGAACGACCGTAAGTACTGGGGTCTCGTGACGTTTCACCAATTCGATGACGTCCGTAAGTACTGTTGCTAATGAAAGATTAAGCGCTCTACAAATTGCATTTAACAATTCAGATGATGCTTCCTTTTGACCGCGTTCCACTTCAGATAAGTATCCAAGCGAAACTCGTGCATCAGATGCTACCTCGCGCAGGGTGCGCCTTTGTTGAATTCGAGCAGCACGTAGTGATTGACCGATATGGGTACGCATCAATTCCATAACCGCTCCTTTCGCTTCTTACTTTTTCTTTCCTGAATTAGTAGAGGTAAGAATACGCTCAAATGCCCCAAGCGCGCTCTCTACCGCGCCGAGCCGAACGATTTCTCGCCTCCCTGCAATAGATAACTCAATTCCTTGAGCAATTTTAGGACCCGCTATTGCGATCCATACTGTGCCAGCTGGAACGCCTTCCGAAGGACCAGGGCCGGCAACACCAGTACTAGAAATCGCCCAAGTGCTCTTCGTTTTCTTCTTAATGGCAAGTGCCATTGCTACCGCAATTGCTTCAGATACCACCCCCACTTTCTTAATTTCTGCAGCAGAGATACCAAGCTCATCTTTCTTCATTTCATTGGTATAAGAAACTACACCACCCAAGAAGACTTCGGAAGCGCCAGGTATTGCAGTGATTGCAGCGCTAATCAATCCGCCAGTTATTGATTCAGCAGTTGCAATCGTTTCACCTCTGGCTGTTAAAGTTTTTACCAGGCTTTCAGCCAATTTTTCAATTGAACTGCTCATGATTTTGTAAAAGCTTTCCGAAAATAATCAATTCCCGTAATGAGTGTAATTAGTAATGCAAACCCTAAAAACAAGTCACGGGGCAAATACAAAATAGTCGGCAACGGCAAGATATAAAATCCTACCGAAAAATTTTGAGATAAAGTTTTAAGCTTCCCACCTTTACTTGCTGGGATAACCCCACGCTTAATTACAACTAGCCTAAGAATAGTAACCAATACTTCTCTTGTTAAAATAAATAAGGTCACCCACCAAGGCATATCGCCTAATATTGATAATCCAATCAGCGCGGTCCCAATTACTGCCTTATCAGCGATTGGATCAAGAAAAGTCCCGAGTGGAGTAATCTGATTACGACTTCTAGCCAACTTTCCATCTAGCGTATCCGTCATTCCAACGATGAAAAATAAACACCAAGCAATTATCCGCCAAGTCGAATCATCACCACCGTTTTTAAAGAGCGCATAAGCACAAAAAGGTAAAGCTAAAATTCTTATTATGGTAAGCGCGTTTGGAAGATTAAAATTTCTCATAGCGGTTGCGCTACCAAGTCGGCACCTGCAATTTCGATAACAACAGCATCCACATAATCGCCGATTTTATAGCCGGTAGTGGGCCGGCCCGGAGATTTAATGAAAGTTGATGTATCGACCTCTGGTCCTTGATGGTCTGCCCTGCCCTCTTGGGCTGCTTCATCTTCTATTAATACCCGAACTCGTTCACCTATCCGCGCTTCGGCACGTTCGAAGGTTAACTCTTCCGTCAACGTTGCCAGTTCTGAAACTCGTTTATCAATTAGTTCTTGATCAACTTTATTCTCCAAAGTTAACGCCTCGGTACCATCTTCGTCGGAATAACCGAAGATTCCAATCGCATCTAATTTAGATTCAATTATAAAGTTCTTCAATTCCTCATATTCTGCCTCGGTTTCTCCGGGGAATCCAACGATGAAATTGGATCTAATTCCAGCTTGCGGAGCGAGCGCCCGGATTTGCGATAACAGTAGTAAGAATTTTTCAGAATCACCGAATCGGCGCATTCTCCGGAGTAAAGTTCCACTGGCATGCTGAAATGAAATATCAAAATACGGCAAAACTTTTTCGGTTGAAGTAATACTTTGTAACAAAGTTGGTCTTATCTCAGCCGGTTGTAAATACGAGAGCCTGATGCGTTTTAAGCCATCAATCTTGGCTAGCTCAGGCAACATCGCTTCCATCAATTTTAAATCACCAAAATCTTTGCCGTACGAAGTGGTATTTTCCGAGACTAAGAAAATTTCGCTGACCCCGTTTTCTGCTAACCACTTTGCTTCCTCAATAATTTCAGTTGGTGGTCTCGATACAAATGATCCGCGGAATTGCGGAATTGCGCAAAAAGTGCAACGCCGGTCGCAACCAGTCGCAATTTTGAGCGATGCAATTGGCGCGTTATCTAACCGTTTTCTAATTAATCTTGCGCCTTGGCCAAATTTAGATTTAGTTGCTTCAGTAACACTTTGGCGAGCAATTGGAGAGATTGGAAGCATGGTCCGGCGATCTCGTGGGGCGTGAATATCTAGCGATCCGCCACTCAAAATGGTGTTTAAACGTTTAGATATATCTTGGTAATCATCAAATCCAAGAATCGCATCTGCTTCTGGAAGTGCAGCTGCTAATTCATTTCCATAGCGTTCTGCCATACATCCGACCGCAACGACTGCTCTTACTTTGCCATCAGCTTTTAGCGAATGAGCTTGCATTAACGCGTCAATTGAATCCTTTTTTGCCGTTTCAATGAAGCCACAAGTGTTAACTAGCGCAATATCTGCATTAGCGGCATCTTCGACAAGAGTCCAACCATCGGCTGCTAACCGGCCGGCTAGCTCCTCCGAATCGACATCATTCCTTGCGCACCCAAGAGTTACCAGCGCAACAGTACGTGAGGTCATTTGGTAAATAGTACTTGGTAAGCGGAGTTTAATTGCGCTAAAACTTAATTTTAACCCTGAGCAGGTCCAGTCGGTGTGAATTGCATCCGAACAACTTCACCAACTGCGCCAGTTACGCCTAAATCATTGCCGTTTAAATTGATATTGATGGCACCGGCATTTCCAATCACTACATAGAGTGATTGATTATCTGTAAATTCCTTGGACTCGCCATTAGAGATTCGACCACTATAAATCTGATTGTTTGAACTGTCGAAAATTCCTATCCATGAAACACCTTTAATGCCAGTTAATTTTAGATTTACACCAGTGACTTTCGCTGCAACAACGGGATCTTTTGTTGTAGAAGCATCTGTGTTGAGAGCAAGTGGCTTAACGTTGTCATTGGCTTTATTTATCACAAGAACAAATTGCACTGAAGCTACAACTACAACTATGGAAGCAGCGATTCCAGAAAGTGCTTTCCAAGAAATTGGTTTACGTTCACGAGGTGGTCTAGTTGCACTATTTTCAACAAGTAAATCCATCATTGGACGATCTTCTGGTGCAAAAGAATCGCTAAATTCAGATAATAATTGACTGCCGTCTATGCCGAGCGTTCTCGCTAATGCTCTAATATGCCCACGCGCATAAGTATCCCCACCGCAATTTCTAAAATTATCATCTTCTAATTCTTTTATTAAGGCTCCGCGAATTCTGGTTCGCGCGGCAAGCTCATCAACGGATAATCCCGCTGCTGTGCGTGCGTTCTTTAACGCAGAACCTAATGTCATTTTCTCAAGACCTTACCCTTGGGGAGAGATAAGGCTACGGGAATTACCAGGTTTGAATCAACCTAGGTAGGTGAATATCGAGTGAATGGAGGTGAAATCACCCCTGCAATACGGCTAACACTCCCTCTAGATCCTCGGGTTTTACTAAAACAGTACGAGCCTTAGAACCTTCGGAAGGTCCAACAATTCCACGACTCTCCATTAAATCCATTAATCGACCAGCCTTTGCAAAACCAATTCTAAGTTTTCGTTGCAGCATTGAAGTAGAACCAAATTGTGTACCCACAACCAACTCAACCGCTTGCAATAACAAATCCAAATCATCACCAATATCATCTTCAATAACGGCGCGAGCACGAACCGGAGCCAAAATATCTTCTCGGTAAACCGGTGCTAATTGTGATTTGACGTGATTTACAACGGCCTCAATTTCACGTTCAGAAACATATGCTCCTTGGATGCGCATTGCTTTGCTTGCACCCATGGGAAGGAATAAACCATCACCTTGGCCAACTAATTTTTCTGCACCTGGAGTATCTAAAATAACTCGCGAATCTGCCAAGCTACTTGTCGCAAACGAGAGCCTTGAAGGAACGTTGGCCTTAATTAATCCAGTAACGATGTCCACGCTTGGACGTTGCGTTGCAATCACTAAGTGGATTCCGGCCGCACGAGCTAATTGCGTAATTCTAACAATGCAATCTTCGACATCTCTAGCCGCTACCATCATTAGATCGGCCAACTCGTCAATGACGACCAGTAGATATGGGTAAGGTTCTAGTAGTCGATCAGAAGAATTTGGATTTGTAAGTTTCCCAGTTCTTACAGCTTTATTAAAATCATCGATATGACGGAATCCATAAGTAGAAAGATCGTCATAACGCATATCCATCTCTCGCACTACCCATGCCAGCGACTCTGCAGCTTTCTTTGGATTGGTGATAATCGGCGCAATTAAATGTGGAACGCCATCATATGCCGTTAATTCAACCCGCTTTGGATCAATCAAAATCATTCGTACATCATTTGGAGTCGAGCGCATTAATATTGAAGTTACAAGGGAATTAATCATTGAAGATTTGCCAGCACCGGTTGCACCAGCAACTAATAAATGCGGCATTTTCGCAAGGTTTGCACAAATAAATGCACCTTCAACATCCTTACCGAGCGCAATTAACATTGGATGATGATCGTTTCCAGCAACACCTGAGCGCAACACATCACCGAGCGAAACAATTTCACGGTCCGTGTTAGGAATTTCGATACCGACTGCAGATTTTCCAGGAATTGGTGAAAGTATTCGTACGTCACTGCTTGCAACAGCGTATGAGATGTTCTTACCTAAAGCAGTAATCGCTTCAACTTTCACGCCAGAACCAAGCTCTACTTCATATCGCGTAACCGTGGGGCCGCGCATGAAACCAGTAACTTCTGCATCAATATCAAATTGTGCGAATACCTCAGTAAGAGCGGCCACAATTAAATCATTGGCTTTGCTCTTGGTTTTTGAAGCTGGGCCAGCTCGTAATAAATCCATCGATGGAAGTTCATAAGTATCATCAGAAGCAAGCACCATTTGAACCGGCCGAAACTGTTTTTCTGGAGTTGGCAATGGGTTGCCGTCGGCCGTTCCGGTGGCAACCGGTATTTCTACTGTGAATTCTTCGTCAAAGCTCTCCTCATCCAGTTCTTCGTCACCGTCGTCATACTCTCCGTGGTTTAAATGTTGGGCCACAAGCGGCGATTCAAAAGGTGGTGATTCTGAAATCTCAAATTCTTCCAATTTACGTTCACGACGATCCGCAACCGCCGTTCCCACTTTTGAGCTTGCGCCAGTGAAGGCCCGCTTCAATAATGAAAAAATTTCCGAGACTGGAGTGGCTGTTACAACTAATAAGCCAAAGCAAAAAAGAAGTATCAGAATTGGAATCGCAAGCATCGAAGTTACTAGCGCTACCAGTGGCGTGGAAACTCCGTAGCCAATCCAGCCACCGCCGTGATGCATGGCCGTGGTTCCGGTTCCAGTTGAACCATTAATTAAGTGAGCTAACCCAGCACTTGTTAAAATTAATAGCAATGACCCAATTGTGATTCGCCCGTTTGCTGCTTTATCAGTTGGATTTCTAAATAATCTGAAAGCAAAGTAACCAAGAATGAATGGTGTAACCATGGCAAGGCGACCAACTCCACCGTAGAAAAACGAATGCATGGCGCGGCCAAAAATATTATCAAGGTGCCACCAAGTCGTTGCAGTCGCAATTAACCCGGCAATGAAAAGCAGTAGCGCAAAACCATCGCGCTGGTGAGCTGGATCTAAATCTTTTGCGCCTCTGGAAATAAAACGAATGATTGCTCCAAGCGTTTTAGCAATGGCACGCCAGAGTGAGCCTAAAACTCGACCAAGCCCAGCAAACACACCACTGGATTTTGGACTCTTCTTCTTAGCCATAAGCGTTAATCGTATTAGAAAGCGAAAAACTAAGCGGTCTGGCTCGCCGTCATACTTCTATAACAACCGGAACGATCATCGGACGTCGACGATGTTCGCCACCAACCCAACTTCCAACAGTTTTTCGCATTATTTGTGAGAGTTGGTGCGTTCCATTAATTCCCTCAGCAACCGCTGCTGCAAGAGCCTTTTCAATTCTAGATTTAACTTCGTCAAAAAGAGCCGTATCTTCTGCAAAACCACGAGCATGTATATCTGGTCCAGCAACAATTTTTCCGGTTTGAGAATCGATTACGACAATCACTGAAATGAATCCTTCTTCACCTAAAATTCGTCGATCTTTCAAGGAACTTTCAGTAATGTCACCAATACTTTGCCCATCAACATATACAAATCCACACGGAACGGAACCAACTACCGAAACTTTTTTATCAATCATGTCAATTACGATTCCATTTTCGACAACAATCGTGTTTTTCCGAGCAACTCCGGTTTGAATCGCAAGTTCAGCATTAGCTCGCATGTGTCGCCATTCACCATGTATCGGCATTACATGCTTTGGTTTCACAATGTTGTAGCAATAGAGTAACTCTCCTGCAGCGGCATGTCCTGAAACATGAACCAGCGCATTAGCTTTATGAACCACGCGAGCCCCAAAGCGAGTTAACTCATTTATAACGCGATACACCGGATTCTCATTTCCGGGAATTAAAGATGAAGCTAAGACGACCGTGTCACCATCGCCAACTCGAATTTGATGGTCGCCATTTGCCATCCGGGATAGCGCCGCAAGCGGTTCACCTTGTGACCCAGTGCAAATCAAAACTAAATTATCACCGTGATTATCCATCTCTTTCTCATCAATTAAGACACCGCTTGGAATTGTTAAGTAACCCATATCAGCAGCCAAATTCATATTACGGAGCATGGAGCGACCCATAAAAACAACTTTGCGCTTATGGGATTCCGCAGTATTAATAATCTGTTGGATTCGATGAACATGCGAAGCAAATGATGCGACAACTACTCTACGTCGAGTACTTCTAAATACCCGATCTAGCGCCGGCATAATTTCCCGCTCCGAGGTTGTAAAACCAGGAATATCAGCATTTGTAGAGTCCACCATAAATAGATCTACGCCATCTGCTCCTAAGCGGGCAAAAGTTGCTAGGTCGGTAATTCGACCATCAAGCGGTAACTGATCCATTTTAAAATCACCCGTATGCAAAATGGTTCCAGCAGTAGTACTTATCGCTACCGCAAGCGCATCTGGAATGGAGTGGTTTACTGCAACATATTCCATGGCAAATGGTCCAATTTTTTCACGCATGCCAGCTTTAACTTCGCGAGTAATGGCGGTGATTCGATGTTCCTTTAATTTCGCTTTTATGAATGCGATTGTTAGCGCCGTACCAACAACTGGGATGTCACCGCGCTCGCGGAGCAAGTATGGAACTGCGCCAATATGATCTTCATGTCCGTGCGTTAAGAAAATTCCTTCAATATCCGCAAGTCGTTCTCTAATATAAGAAAAATCCGGCAAAATTAAATCGATACCAGGTTGATTCTCTTCTGGAAATAAGACACCGCAATCGACTACAAGTAACTTACCTTCGCTCTCAAAAACCGTCATATTTCGACCGATTTCGCCAAGTCCACCAAGTGCAACGATTCGCAGACCGCCTGAAACTAATCTTGTTGGTAAACCTAAATCTGGGTGGGGATGATTCAAACTTTTACGCCTCCGAGTTTTAAATCCTCACGAAGTTGTTCAATTTGTGACGCAGTTGCGTTTACAAGTGGAAGTCGGACAACTCCGCCTGGGAGTCCCATCAATGTCATTGCTGCCTTCGTGAGAATCGCACCTTG
>CAZMNB010000009.1:23786-29455 GCA_964567545.1 uncultured Bifidobacterium sp.
GCTTCGATTCCAGCTTGTGGCGGTTTGTTGTAGTACGGAGTTACTACTAATAATCCATCCGCACCAGCGCTGGCAGCCCATTTAGCTTGTTCTACAGAATGTGAAGTTTCATTATTTCCAGCGCCAGCGATAACTTTTACCTTTACACCAACTGTTTTCTTCACTACTTTAATAATTTCAAGTTTTTCAGCATCGCTAGTGGTTGGTGCTTCACCAGTTGTGCCATTTACAACGATTCCATCATGCCCGGTACTAACCAAATGGCTGGCTAATTTTTCTACGCCAGCCCAATCAATTGATAGATCAGGATTAAATGGGGTAACCATGGCGGTCAGTAACCGGCCAAATGGTGGGTTGATCAACATGTCCTAAGGCTACCGCTTTTAGGGTGCAATTCTCCCGGACTTTTCAAATGCTCCATAAGTAAGCGGCATTAGCTCTGCAAAATGGCGCTCCATTTTCTCAGCAACCATCTCAATTTCACGTTGTGGGTAGCTTGGAAAATGTGAGCCTTCCCTGCTGGTACGAAGCGATAAGAAATTCATTAACGCACGTGCGTTCATCGTTACGTACATGGATGAGTAAAGCGCAACCGGTAAAACTGCGCGAGCAACTTCGCGCGCAACGCCAGCGTCCAACATTTTTTGATAATTGCTATATGAAAGTAGATAACTCTCTTTCATCGCTTCAACTGTGATCTCATACTGTTCTTCAGTGCCGTCAATGAATGTATATGCACCCGTCTTTCCTACCTGTACCAGTTTCCGTTCCTTAGCTGGCACATAAAAAACCGGACTCAATTCGCGATATCTTCCGCTCTCTTCATTGTAAGAAGCAATTCGATGGCGCATAAATTCACGGAAAACAAAGATCGGCGCAGATATAAAGAAAGTCATTGAAGTGTGTTCGAATGGTGAACCATGTCGTTCGCGAGCTAAGTAATTTATAAGTCCGGCTGAGCGAGATGGATCTTCATTAATTTCATCTAATGAATTTTCGCCTGCGGTTGATACTCGAGCGGCCCAAATTACATCTGCATCGCTGGCGCTGGATTTAACTAATTCGACCGTTACATCATCGCGGAAGATCGGTGCTTTTTCGCTATTTTCACTCACGAGCGTGACCCTATCTAGCGTGATGGTTGGATACCGTGATTGATACGGCAGAATAACCCGCGTGTCATTATCTAAAGCCCAAGTATTTCGCGACTCGATGAGCGTTGCGCTTCCAGTCGGGACTTATGGGATTGCATTCGGTGCAGCAGCTATCGCTAACGGCTTCTCAGTTTTACAAGCTTCACTTTTTTCATTATTACTTTTCTCAGGCGCATCGCAATTTGCTGTTGTCGGCGTCTTTGGCGCTGGCGGAAGTGCGCTGAGTGCCATCACTACCGGATCGCTACTGGGATTCCGTAATGGACTTTATTCAATGCGGATGAAACCAATATTAAAAGTAGATGGAATAAAGAAGTTCTTTGCAGCACAGTTGACCATCGATGAATCAACTGGCGTTGCGTTATCCCAAGAACCACGCGGGGCCGCTTCGATGCGCTACGGATTCTGGGCAACTGGAATTGGGATATTTGTATTCTGGAATTTATTTACACTCCTGGGTGCCTTTGGTGCACAAGCGCTTGGTAACCCTTCAGCTTGGGGTTTAGATGCCGCAGTACCAGCAGCTTTTCTTGGTTTAGTTTGGCCACGTCTAATTGATAAGCAAAGTAAATTGATTGCAATTTCTGCGGTTTGCGTAGCGTTACTACTTACACCGATTGCTCCTGCAGGCATACCGATTATTTCTACAGTATTGCTTGCGGTTATCTTTGGATGGAAACCAAAACCATGAGCGATATGTGGATCGCAACTCTTGCATCAAGTGGCATCTGCTTTATTTTAAAATACTTGGGCTATGCAATTCCCGAATCTTTTCTAGCAAACCCAAGAGTGCAGCGCATAAATATGCTAATTCCTATTGTTTTACTATCTTCATTAGTCGGAGTTCAAGCCATCACAAACAAATCTGAAATAGCCTTCGATCAAAGAATTGCCGGTGTTGCGGTAGCTGCAATTGCGCTCAAATTCAAAGCACCTTTTCCGATAGTTATTTTTTCAGCAGCGCTAACATCTGCCGTCATATATAACTGGCTTTAAATAATCTTTAAGGCTACCAATTTAGCTTTAAGGTCGATATCTGAAGGTTCAGTCAAGTGAGTTCCATCCGAAAACATAATGACTGGGATTGATCTCATTCCGCCATTAATTTCAATAACTTTTGCAGCAGCAGCTTCATCTGCATCTACATCAATCACAGAGTACTCAACATTTAGTGAATCCAATAAACGCTTTGAACGACGGCAATCGCCGCACCAGTCTGCGCTATACATCGTGATCATCTTTTTTCCTATCTATTTTAAGTCGAGAAAGTTCTCGAGACCGAATGTTAAACCAGGATGTGAACCAACTTTACGAATTCCTAGAAGTACGCCAGGCATAAAGCCAGTGCGGTCTATTGAATCATGTCTTATCGAAAGTGTTTCGCCTTGATCGCCAAGCACCACTTCTTGATGTGCAACCAATCCCCGTAATCGAACCGAATGGATTGGCACATCGCCAACTTTCACACCGCGTGATCCTGGGACTCCTGAGGTAGTTGCATCTGGCATCGGTGGCCGCTTTGCTGCTTTGCGAGCATCAGTAATTATTTCAGCAGTTCTAGTAGCGGTACCGCTTGGCGCATCGGCTTTATTTGGGTGATGTAACTCAATTATTTCCACAGATTCAAAGTGTTTTGCTGCTTGAGCTGCAAATTGCATCATTAAAACCGCACCTAGCCCGAAGTTTGGCGCTATCAACGCGCCAACTTTCGGATTGTTAGCTAGCAACTCTTTCACTTTGGAGAGTTTCGCGCTATCAAAACCCGTTGTACCTACAACTACGTTTATTCCATTCTTAATTGCGAATTCAAGATTTGCCATAACTGAGTCAGGATGCGTGAAATCAACAATAACTTCAGCGCCACTATTTAAAAGTGATTCAAGTGAATCTCCTAAATCAAGCGCAGCTACAAGTTCTAGATCGGTGGCTTCGTTTATTGTGGCTACTGTTTGGGCACCCATCTTTCCTTTTGCACCCAGCACGCCCACTTTTATCATCGGATGGCCTTCTCGAAAATTGAGCCGCTCTTGTACGGTCCCACTACGGCAAGCGTAGGACTTTTGGTCAGGTACTCGCTGGCAACGGCGCGAATTTGGGCGCTTGATACGCTGGAAACTTCTTTTAGAATTTGGTCAAAACCTAAATTTTCCCCATATACCAACTCTGCTTTTCCAATTCGGCTCATGCGCGATCCGGTATCTTCTTGACTTAAAACTAAACTGCCGCGAACCGCCCCTTGGGCTCGGGTTAATTCCTCATGAGTCAATCCATTATCTGCAACATCATGCAAAACATCTCGAATAATTTTTACAACTTCAGTTGCTTTATTTGGATTACATCCGGCATAGAAGCCAATTACTCCGGAACCGGCGAATTGTTGAGCGTAAGAATATACCGAGTACGCTAAGCCACGCTTTTCGCGAATTTCTTGGAAAAGCCGGGACGACATTCCGCCACCAAGTGCTGCTGATAAAACTCCCATGGTAAATCTTCGACTATCGTCGCGAGCTACTCCAGCCATGCCCATAAATAGATGGGCTTGTTCGGTTTTACGATTAAGTAATCCAACGTTTCCACCCTTTGGTGATTTAACGGCTGCGCTACCTCTTAGATTGTAATCCGACTTAGAAACGTTTAAGAAATCGTCTCTGGCAATCGCCCGTTCTACTAAATCCACAACTTTCTTATGCTTCAAATTTCCAGCTACTGCAATTACTAAATCACTGGGCAAATAGCGCTTTTTATAATAATTAAAAACGGAATTACGAGACATAGATTTAATTGAATCTACGGTACCCAAGATTGGTCTACCAAGAGGTGTATCGCCGTAATAAGTTTCTGCAAAAAGATCATGGATTAGATCGCTTGGATCATCATCTCGCATAGAGATTTCTTCTAAAACCACATTTCTTTCGGCATCAACATCTTCCGCTTTAACCAGCGAGGAAGTTATTAATTCCGAAATTACATCGATTGCAATCGATAAATCGGTATCAATAACCCGGGCATAAAAGCAGGTGTACTCCTTGCCAGTGAATGCATTCATTTCGCCTCCGACAGATTCAATTGCAGAGGAAATATCCATTGCACTTCGAGTTTTGGTGGCTTTAAAAAGTAAATGCTCGAGAAAATGTGAAGCCCCCGCGACAGATGGTGCTTCATCGCGAGAGCCAACATTTACCCAAATACCAAAAGCTGCGCTTCTTACGCCCGCAACTTCCTCAGTGACAATACGCAAACCGCTTGGTAAAACGGTTTTGCGCACGGTCATTTTATGAAACGTTACTCAGCTGATGCTTCGGCAGCGTCATCAAGTACTGGAATTAAGGAAAGCTTGCCCTTTGGGTCAATCTCGCCAATTTCAACGTGTACTTTATCGCCGACGTTCATCACATCTTCTAAGTTTTCAATGCGTTTGCCGCCATGCATTTTGCGAATTTGTGAAATGTGGAGCAATCCATCTTTGCCTGGTAGCAGTGAAACGAATGCGCCAAAGGCGGCTAACTTCACGATGGTTCCGTTAAAGCGTTCGCCAACTTCAGGCAACTTTGGATCTGCGATTCCGATGATTTGAGCACGGGCAGCTTC
This sequence comes from uncultured Bifidobacterium sp., assembly GCA_964567545.1. Lineage (GTDB taxonomy): Bacteria > Actinomycetota > Actinomycetes > Nanopelagicales > Nanopelagicaceae > UBA7398. The sequence goes on from CAZMNB010000009.1 coordinate 28,529, forward strand.
TGCTGCGGTTCCATCAGTTGCGCCGATATAAATAGTTCCATCATCTTCAATGCTGATTTCAGCACCAGTATCTTCTTGAATCTGCTTAATGACTTTACCCTTTGGACCAATCACTGCGCCGATCTGATCTACCGGTATCTGAATTGTAATGATTCGTGGTGCTAACGGATTGATTTCATCCGGGGCATCAATCGCTTCATTCATTACATCAAGAATGTGCAGACGCGCTTCTTTTGCTTGGTGCAGCGCACCGGCAAGCACGCTTGCTGGAATTCCATCTAATTTAGTATCTAGTTGCAGAGCGGTAACGAAATCTTTGGTACCAGCAACTTTGAAATCCATATCGCCAAATGCATCCTCTGCACCCAAGATATCGGTAAGTGCCACGTACTCGATTTTGCCATCTACATCATCTGAAATCAGACCCATCGCAATACCAGCTACTGGAGCACGAAGTGGCACACCTGCATTTAGTAGCGACATAGTTGATGCGCAAACTGAACCCATCGATGTTGATCCATTGGATCCAAGCGCTTCTGACACTTGACGAATTGCATATGGGAAATCAGAACGTGATGGAAGAACTGGAAGGAGCGCGCGTTCTGCGAGCGCACCGTGTCCAATTTCGCGACGCTTTGGTGAACCAACGCGGCCTGTTTCGCCCACCGAATATGGTGGGAAGTTGTAGTTGTGCATGTAACGCTTTTGGTTTTCTGGATTCAAAGTGTCTAACTGTTGTTCCATCTTAAGCATGTTAAGCGTTGTGATTCCAAGAATTTGAGTTTCGCCACGTTCGAAGAGTGCGGAACCGTGAACTCGAGGAATTACTTCAACTTCAGCAGTCAAAGCACGGATATCGCGAAGTCCACGACCATCAATCCGAATCTTCTCTCGAAGAACGCGTTGGCGAACCAACTTCTTTGTGAC
>CAZMNB010000010.1:0-8987 GCA_964567545.1 uncultured Bifidobacterium sp.
AATTCTGTCGTGAGGATGAGTGCGTTGAAGTTACGCCAGCCGTAGTTCGGATCCGCAAAGTCGTGCTAGATGGCCAAGAGCGGGCTCGCGCTACTGCTCGCGCCAAGAAAGCCAATTTAACTAGTTAAACCCGCAGGTTTGTCGGCGCCATGGGGTTGGATAAAGACCTGATGAGTACTAAAAAAAGCGAAGCCCCAAAACTGCAATTGCTTCGAAAACCCTTGCCCGAATTAGATTTTTCCTACTCAGAAAATCAGAGCGCGATAATTTCGCACGCTGGTAAATCGCCGCTCTTAGTTTTAGGCGGACCCGGAACTGGTAAAACTCAAACTCTAATTGCGCGAACTCTCGCAAAAATAGCAGCCGGGGTAGATCCAAATTCAATTTTAATTTTAACTTTCGGGCGTGATCGTGCAGATTATCTACGCGATGAGATTTCGCTCCGTTCGCCTAAAACTGCAAATGAACCATTAGCGCGAACTTTTCACGCTTTAGCTTTTTCAATTGTAAGAGCGGCTACCCCAGAAGATAAACCCGACCCCATTCTCTTTTCCGGCTCTGAACAAGATGCTTATATAAAGCAGATGCTGCTCTCTGATGTTGAAAATAATCTAAGTGGTTGGCCAACTGAACTGCAAGCAGCGCTACCTACTCGAGGATTTGCAAAAGAATTGCGTGATGTGCTCCTTCGCGCAACCGAACGCGCGCTCTATCCAAGCAAGTTAGCTGAATATGGGAAAACCTACTCGGAGAATTATTGGAAAACGATTGCCAATTTTTGGGATCGATATTTGAAGTCGCTTGCAATTCGCGAGGAGAGCGCAGCCGATGCAAAAGAGCGGATTGATCCCAGCGGACTAATTATTGCGGCAATCTTAAAGTTGCAAGATAACCCAAACTTATTAAATGAAGTTCGCGCAAAATATTCAGTGATTATGATTGACGAGTTTCAAGAGAGTGATTTTTCACATCGCCTATTGCTCAACTTAATTAGCGGTACCGACCTTACGGTTTTTGCTGATCCCGATTCAACTGTCGGTAGATTTCGCGGCGCGGACCCAGAAGGACTTAAAAATTATTTTTCGGAATTCAAAGAGGATGGTGGCGCAGAGATACTGCTCTTGGAAAATTTCCGAAACAGCGTAGCCATTGTCGAATTAACTAAATCAGTTGCAATGAAATTCCGCGGGCGAAATTCAACTAGAGATATGGTTTCAGTAAAATCCGGTGAGTATCCAGAAGTCAGCGTTTTACGCTTCTTATCCCAAGCCGATGAAGCTAATTACATTGCGCATGCGTTCCGGAGCGCCCATCTACATGGTGGAACTCCATGGTCAGAGATGGCGGTAATTGTTCGCTCGCCAGGTCCTTCGGTAGCTGCAATCCGAAGAGCGCTCTCGCTTAGCGGTGTGCCGACGCGGGTTGATACTGATGCTTTCTCACTTGCAGATAATCCCGTTGTAAAGCCATTTTTAACGTTAGCTGAAATTGCAATTGGCGCGATAGAAATCAACTTAACAAATTATCCAATTATTGAGGAGCTGCTCTTCTCTGAATTAGGTGGCGCAGATCCAATTTCACTCCGCCGGATCCGACAAGAGTTGAGCCGTGCGCGCGATGAAAGCGATTTACGTTCGGCAACGCAACTAATTCTTGATGCCATAACCGATCCAGTGACTTTGATTCCTTGGGAGAGCGCGGCACCAATAAAGCGAATCAATGATCTGCTCCGCCGAGCTACTACTTTGCTGAGAAAACAACCCAGATTAAGTATCTCGGATTTAATCTGGGAAATTTGGAGTACTGCGGTAAATAGCGATGGTGCAAAAATTGCAAATAGTTGGCGTGATTTGGCGCTACGTGGTGGTGTTCGCGGCGCCCAAGCTGATCGCGATCTAGATACAATCTTAGAATTATTTGAATCAGCGCGCCGATTTGTGGAGCGTTTTCCAAACTCCAAACCAATTGAATATATTAATCAAATTCGGGGCGAAGATATTTTAGGCGACACGATTACGCTGCAAGGACAGAAAGCTGAATTGGTTTCAATCCTTACCGTGCACTCCGCAAAGGGACGAGAATGGGAGATGGTTGCACTTGCCGGTATGCAAGATGGTATCTGGCCTAATTTAAAAGCTCGTGGTTCGTTATTAGGAAGCGATCGATTAGTAGAAGCGCTCCGATCCCAATCGATATCTCGCGCTGAACTAGATGAGTCTGCTAACCAAGCGCTACTTGAAGATGAACGTCGGTTACTCCACGTTGCGGTTTCTCGCGCCAAAAACGCTCTATTTATCACGGCTATTTCCCGCGAGGAAGACGAACCCTCTCGATTCTTTACTGAACTTTCGGTGGTAGTCAATGGTGAGAACGAAGAAGCGTTATCCATGACCGAAATACCTCGCCCGTTAACTTCGAGCGCGCTGGTCGCAACGCTTCGTAGAACTTTAACTTCAAAGTTTAGTAGTGCGGCAGATCAAGATTTAGCTGCTTCGTTACTAGCTACGCTTTCGAAAGAAAACATTCATAGCGCTAATCCAGAAAACTGGCTCGGATATTTAGCGCTTTCTACCGATAAACCCCTAATCGAAATTGGTAAACCTATTTTTGTTTCGCCAAGCAGCATCCAAAACTTTACCGAATGTGGATTAAAGTGGTTCTTAGAAAAAAATGGATCTCGCGATGGAGATAGTTCCGCACAGATTCTTGGCTCCGCTCTCCACGCTTTTGCAGCTCTACTACATACCAATCCTGAACTAACTCAAGAAGATTTGAAAGCCCGCCTGAGTGATTCATGGTCGCTAATTGACATGAATAAAGGCTGGATCAAAGACCGTGAATTAGCTCGCGCCACTGAAATGTTAGAAAAGTTCTTTACTTGGCATTTTGCTTCGAATCGAAAGCTGCTGGCGGTTGAAAAAGAATTTACAGTTACCGTTGGAAACGCAATTATTAAAGGTAGCGTCGATCGAATTGAAATTACCGATAGTGGTGAAATAGTTATTGTTGATTTGAAAACTGGTAAGACCGCTATTAGCGCCAAGGATGCGATTGATCATAAGCAATTGCAGGCTTATCAACTTGCGGTAATTGAAGGGGCATTTACCGATTTAAATCCAAGCACAACTTCGGGTGGGGCCGAGCTGCTATTTGTCGGAAATAGTTCCAAAAGCGCATCGGTGCGATCGCAAGAACCGATTGATGGTGACGCGTTTAAGAATGAAGTAGTGGAAGTTGCAATCGGAATGAGCGCTTCGCAATTTACCGCCACGATAAATGAACAATGCGAGCGTTGTCCGGTTAGAAAGAGTTGTCCGATCCAAAGTCAGGGTAGAACCGTGGTGGAGCAATGAAAATCAGCCCAGCCCAGATTGCTGCTGCTTTAGCGAAAATTGATGCTGAAGTAAATGCACCCACCGAAGAACAAACCTTGGTTATCGCATCAGCCCTAGAACCCGCCGTTGTAGTAGCCGGAGCCGGATCTGGCAAAACCGAAACTATGAGCGCCCGCGTTCTATGGTTAGTCATCAATGGTTTTGTGAAACCTGACCAAGTATTAGGTTTAACTTTTACTCGAAAAGCTGCTGGAGAGTTAGCCGTTAGAATTCGAACTAGATTGCGCCAGTTAATGAAAAGCGATCTAGTTTCCGCCGAGTTAGCAAAAGAAATAGAAAACAATTTAGATGTAACAGTTCTTACTTATCACTCTTATGCCGCTCGAGTTTTAAGTGAACATGCAATTCGAATTGGAATTGATGCTGACGCAACCCCAATTGGTGAAGCCGCTGCTTGGCAAATTGCAGCAGATGCGGTAACTAATTTTGAATCACTATCTGCGCCGCTAATAAGTGCACCATCAACTGTAATTGATGATGTTATGTTGCTCTCTAAATTAATTGCCGAACATGGAACTACCGTTGCAGATGTAAGAAACGAAATGAATCGGGTAATTAGTACCTTAACTTCGCTCCCTGGAAAAGACACAAAAGAAATTCGCGATATCTATCAAGCATTTAAAGAGCGCTCCGCAATTTTACCTATTGTGGAACGGGTAGATCAATATCGAAAATCTCGCGGGCTCCTTACTTTTGACGATCAGATGAGCTTGGCTGCGGAACTTGCGCTGATATTTCCAGACATTGGCGTATCAGAACGCGCTAAATATAAAGTAGTACTGCTTGATGAGTACCAAGATACTTCGCAGAGTCAATTAACGCTCCTTTCAAATCTATTTGGTTTAGATAAGAGCAATGGCGCAGAAATTGCCACTGGCCATCCAGTAACTGCAGTGGGCGATCCATTCCAATCTATCTACGGATGGCGTGGCGCAAGCGCCGACACTTTGGACTCATTTTCCGCTTATTTTCCTGGGAAATCACCGCGTTATTCACTCTCATCGAGCTGGCGAAATGACCAGGTAATTCTCGACTTAGCCAATAGCGTAATCGGACACATTAATGAACGAACTAAGTCGCGCAATCAAAATGGTGTAGCCGTTGCCGAGTTGAAAGCTAGAAAAAGCGCCGGCGCTGGTGAAATTGCTTGTGGACTTTTTGAGACTAAAAGTTTGGAAGCGCAAGGAATTGCGGAGTATTTTGCAAAACTATGGTTTGATCCAATCCGAACTTCGAAAATTGAGAAAGAACGCGCCTCATTTGCGGTATTAGTTCGCAACCGGAAACAGATTCCAGATATAGAGGCGGCGCTCCGCGATCTTCATATTCCAGTAGAGGTTGTTGGAGTTGGCGGGTTGGTACATATTCCTGAAGTTGCAGATGTTATTGCCACGCTAAAAGTTCTAGCATTTCCAGATAAAGGAAGTGCGCTAATGCGATTACTCACAGGGCCTAGATTTGCCATCGGAGCAAAAGATATTGCCGCGCTAGGGGAATTTTCTAGAAAACGTGCGGCCTCGGAAAAGCGCGATAGTCGAGCCCTTGTTAAAATAATTGAAGCAGGAAATCCAACAAGTGCTGAGAACGACGATATTTTTATGGGAAGCATCGTAGATGCACTTGATGAGATTGAGAGCGCTGATGCAGCTGGCTTTTCTAAAGATGGTTATGCCCGCTTGGTTCGAGCAGCGCGCGAATTTAGATCACTTCGTGGCAGAGTCGGCGCATCAATTACCGATTTGATTATTGATATTGAACGAACGCAACACCTCGATGTTGAGGTACTAGTTAGAGATGGCGTTGCTCATGGTCGACGTCATTTAGATCGCTTTCTAGATGAAGCTGCTAAATATCAACGAACTGGCGGATCGTTATCGCAATTCTTAAATTGGCTAGATGCTGCCACCGCTGAAGAGGGCGGGTTGAAATCTGGCGTAGTGGATGTTCGCCGGGATGTTGTCCAAATTCTTACTATTCACGGTGCAAAAGGGGCGGAATGGGATGTGGTCTCAATTCCTGGACTGGCCGATGGCCAATTCCCAGTCGAAGGAAAGCGCGTTGATAATTGGCTCAAAGATGAAGGTCAAATTCCGTTTTCGCTTAGAGGCGATGCCGCGCAACTACCTAAATTTCGAATTGAAAGCGTTTTAGATATGAAAGCCGCGAAAGCGGAACGAATTCGCTTTGACGAGGAGTGCAAAGCTAAACACTTAGATGAAGAATTTAGATTGGGTTATGTTGCATTTACTCGTGCAAAAACGCATCTACTTTGCACGAGCTCTTGGTGGCGCGATGGCGAGAAACCAGTCGCCCCTAGTCAACTCTTTAACCAAGTTTTAGCAATTGCTACTGCAAATTTAAACGCGGCAAAATTCCTAACTGAAATCGGTGAACACCCACTCGATCAGAATAATCCAAATTTTACTGATCCAAGATCTCAGATCTGGCCGCGAGATCCGTTTGGCGCTGAGCGAAGCGTATTTAATGAATCCGTTAATAAAGTAAAAGTAGCAAAAAGTTTCACTCGAGCAGAATTAGTCGACTCGCTCCCGGCAATGACTTCTGATCAAGTATCTTGGAGAAGAGATGCAGTTGCGCTTATTGATGAAATGGCACGAGCTCAAAAACCAGAAGTTGTGTTTTTGCCACAAAGACTTGCGGTTTCAACCTTGTTAACTTTGCAATCTGATCCAAATGAATTGGCCTTAAAAATTCGTCGCCCAATGCCATCTCATACTGATATCTATGCCCAACGTGGCACAGTATTTCACTCTTGGATTGAAAAGCATTTCAAATTGCCCACGCTATTTAGCGATGATGAAATTGCGTTGGAAAGTTCGAGTAGTGATTTAGAACTTGAAATATTAAAAGCGCGCTGGTTTGAAAGCGAATGGGCAAAGTTAACGCCTTTTGAGGTTGAGACCCCTTTTGAAACAGTACTTGGTGGCGTCTTAATTAGAGGTCGAATGGATGCTATTTATCGCTTCGAAAGCTCCGTAACAGAAGCTGGCTCTATTAATGAATTTAGATATGAGGTAGTGGACTGGAAAAGTGGAAAAGTTAAAGAAGGCGAAGATTTAGCTAATGCCACAATTCAGTTAGCAGCGTATCGGTTGGCTTTTTCTAGATTAACCGGAGTTCCAATTAACTTGATAAGTGCTGCATTCCATTATGTAGCTGAAAATGAGACGCTGCGCCCAGCAGATTTAATGGACGAAGCAGATTTAATTGCATTAGTAGAAAACATTAAAGAATTTCAATAGACAACGGTAAGTGATCGCTAATGATTTGCGGCGTTGGTGGCAGATTTCTGATATCTATTTCGGTTAATGAGTCTGAAAGTAAATAATCAATCTGAACTGCCACTTTCCACGATGGGTAAGTTTTAGCTTTTGATAGCGAACTCCATCTAGTCAAGGTAGCGCCTAGGCCCCAAGGCAAATTTAAATCACCCATCAAAATATGCTTTCCTGGCAAACGCTTGAGCCAAGTTTTAGTTTTTAGAAGTTGATAAATATTTCCACCAGGGGCAAAAGATAAATGGGTGTTGGCAATGGTGTAACCATTCTCTAGTTCAGCTGCAATTGCAGCGCGTGGTTCATCTTTCAAGTACAAGAATTTTACGCCGCGATTAGCTGGGATTAAAATCCATTTTCCGCGCACAACTCGTTTTAGCGCTAGCACATGCCATTTTCGTACAGGAATTTTAGAAAGCATCGCAATCCCATAACTTGTGGGGAGCTCGCTAACTTTTGAATCAAAACTTGTATAAAGATTTTGCTCACCTGGTTTCAAATTTCGCCATTCGCCACCTGGAGTTCCCATTAGAGATGGTGCGAATGCCCAATATTTTGCACCGAGAAAATCGGCGATAACCTCAACTTGATTTATCTTTCCAGAGCGCGTTTGATTGCAATCCAATTCTTGTAAACCCATAACATCTGGGTCGAAATCTTTAGCGAAATGGGCGAACCCATCGAGCAGTAATTGTTTGGGATTTGGTTCATCGTCTTTAGGCGGAATTCGGGCCCCGTGAAGCAGATTCCACGAGGTGACCTTCATTAGGGCAGGCTAGTAGGGTCGGCTCTATGTCCGCGCAATCTAGCTTCCAAGAGCTCGACCTTGCGCTTTCTCGAACAAAATTAGATCGAGCTGCGCACCTACGGATAGATCAAAGTGCGCTAGATCAAATGTGGGATCGAGCCGAGATTGCACAAATATCCGGAGATAGGTTTCGAGTTTTAAGTAGCGAAGATGGCAAAAAAGTTTCTTTGGAGTTTCTAACTGCAAATGTAATTAAGGATGAGGTAGGCGAACGATATTTCCTTGGAATATCTGAAAGTGGGAAACCATACTTTCTCTGGCATACCCAACTTGATGAGAGCGCTAAACCAATTTCTGGAACTTTTAAATCACTGCGAGAGATTGGTGCGCAGTTAAATGATTTAGAGATTGGTATCGCAGCACATGGGTTAGCGCTATCGCAATGGCATAACGCACATCCAATGTGCGCAATCTGCGGCGCTAAAACCGAATCGGCAGCAGGTGGTTCAGTAAGAGAGTGCGTTATAGATCGAAAACAGCATCACCCAAGAACAGATCCGGCAATTATAGTTTTGGTAAAAGATTCACAAGATCGAGTTTTACTTGGTCATCAGAAAATTTGGCCAACTAATCGGTTTTCAACACTTGCCGGGTTTGTGGAACCTGGCGAATCTTTTGAGCGATGTGTACGGCGTGAAGTTTTAGAAGAGGCTGGCGTAACTGTAATTTCGATGAATTATTTAGGCTCACAACCATGGCCATTCCCAGCCTCAATAATGATTGCATTTGAAGCATTAATTGCTAATCCAGAAGCTGCAAAAGGTGATGGCGTTGAAATTGAAGAGGTACGTTGGTTTAGCCGTGAAAGCCTGAAAGCGGCAGTAGCTGCGGATGCCATTATTTTGCCGCCCACGATTAGCGTTGCTCGCGCGATGATCAATCGTTGGTATGGCCCGGATGCAGCTAAGGATTTAACTGGTGGTGAAGCATGGCGCAACTAGCGGAGGCGATCTTGGCTGCACTAGATGAAGAGCAACGCGCAGTTGCACTTGCAGTACATGGACCGGTCGCTGTAATTGCTGGTGCGGGAACTGGAAAAACTCGCGCAATTACCCATCGATTGGCTTATGCCGTCGATATCGGAATCGTTGATCCAAATAAGATCTTGGCGTTGACTTTTACCGCTCGTGCAGCTGGCGAAATGCGGGCCCGGCTTAGAACTTTGGGAATTCCAAATGTAGCAGCGCGAACTTTTCACGCTGCAGCTTTAAAGCAATTGATGTATTTCTGGCCTCATGTATTAGGTGGTCGCTTCCCTTCACTCTTAACTTCCAAAACTGGTTTCATCACGGAGGCAATTAATCGGGCGGAAGTGAATGCGCCTAAAAACAATGCGCTGATGCGTGATATCGCAAGTGAAATCGAATGGGCAAAAGTTCTCGGGTTTGCACCAGCGGAATATCCAGAGGCTGCAAATAATTACTCGCGCTCGGTAAAAGTTAGCGGAAATCGCTGCAATTCTGCGGATATTGCCAAAATTTATCAAGC
>CAZMNB010000010.1:9087-28084 GCA_964567545.1 uncultured Bifidobacterium sp.
ATTTACTCCTTTGCAGGAGCAACCCCAGCCTTTTTATTAAATTTCACTAGTCGATATCCCGAAGCTGAAGTAATTCGATTGAACCGTGGTTACCGTTCATCACCAGAAATTATTAATACGGCAAATGCAATTTTACGCAACTCGTTACTTGGTCATGAATTATCGGCACATAATGATCATGGCGATCGCCCAACGGTTCATAAATTTGCTAGCGAACAGGATGAAGCTAACGCAGTTATTTCGGCAATAAAAAATGATTTAGAGAGCGGGATAGTTGCGCAAGATATTGCAATTCTGGCTCGCACAAATTCACAACTGGAAGTTCTGGAGAAAGCTTTTATTGCGGCAGGGATTGAACACCAAGTTAAGAACTCAGAAAGGTTCTTCAATCGGACACAAGTTCGAGATTTAATGAAAGTTATTAGAAATGCATCGGTGTTATCTGAAGTAAATGGCGATTGGTTAAATGATTTGATTTGCGCAATCAAACCATTCGGTGATGGCGAGTACGTCAGAGCGTTTATGCAATTAGGGCGGGAACTTTCCCAAGAAGGCGTTAACTCGCTCCGCGGATATTTACGCGAACTAGAAGATCGCGCGGAACAGAACAATCCGCCAACCCTGCCGGGCGTCGCACTAGCAACGTTGCATGCTGCAAAAGGCTTGGAGTGGGAACGAGTTTATTTAGTTGGCGTAAGTGAAGGGGTGCTGCCATGGAGCGAGCCAATCGAAGAAGAGCGCCGACTTTTTTATGTTGGATTAACTCGCGCAAAGCGTTCGCTAACGCTTACCTATCACCAGAGGCCGAGCCGATTCCTGGCGGAAGCGGGCTTGGTTAGCCCGTAATTAATTGACTTGCGCCACTCTCTACCCATGGTTTACTCTTACCGCTCAACGTTTTACCCAGCGTAAAACACGAATATCTGGAGGCAAAAGATGAGCGCAACGCTTATCGCAAGCAAAGGCACCGCTGTTGCGGGCTGGCGCGCGCCTGCTCTCCGCCGAGATAACCATTCACATTCTCGCGTTCTGGTCGCAAATAGTTTTACGAGCTATTTCGCAACCAAGAACTATTCGGCCAAGGCCTACCAAGGCACCTGGAGCGCTATCGGTTAATTAAAAACCGAGAGGAACCCCAGGGGCCACGAATCCAAAAGGATTCGGGCCCTTTTTTCATTTCACCAGAAATAACCGAAAGAAATAAACCAGCAGTACTTATCGAAAGGCAAGGTGAGGACATGACCGTTCTCTTCAGTGAACTATTAATCCCAGGTTGGACCGAAGGCGAAAATGCAAAGATTGGTTTAGACGCAGTTACCGGCAACTACGGATCCACATATGGTGATAGCGGCGCAACCACATTGCCATGTCATAACACTGACCCAGAAACCTTCTTCTCAGATAAGCCTGCCGAGATTTCATATGCGAAGGCGCTCTGTGGCGATTGCCCAGTGCAACGCGCCTGCTTACAAGGAGCCCTCTCTCGACAAGAACCAGTTGGCGTATGGGGTGGCGAACTTTTTGAAGATGGCAAAGTAATCGCGGCAAAGCGAATGCCTGGTCGACCAAGAAACGGTCGACTAGGAAATATTGTGGAATCAACGGTTGCCGCAGTCGATTTTGCAGAGTTGATGGAGTCGGTAGCGAGCTGAATTGAATTAGTTGCTACTAGAACCAATGGCAACCACATTCGTTATGGAAACCCCATCGCGAGCGGGTTGGTTGTGAAATGCGCTCAACTTGGAATTGGGTAGTCGCTCCGAGAAAATCGGAGGTCCCACAATCTGCAAATTGCGCTACCTCAAGAGCTACTAAGCCAGCAATAAATGTAGCAACTGCTGCCGGAACTTCACGGGGCGGCAGCAGTTTGCGAGATTGTAAAACTTCATAACTCTTAAAATCTCGATCTCTAATGGTTAATTCGATACAACGTAAGCACGGGGTTTTCCCGGAGTGAACCATCGGACCAATTGAAAATTTTCCACATGAGAGTTCATCGATAATTAGAAATGGGACTGGCTCCGACATCCATCTTTGTAAGTAATCTGCCTTTGGAAAACCTATTGAAATAATGAGTTTTGGGGTAAATATTCGAGCTCTATTTTTCCCAGCGCTGGCAGATCTAGATTTTGGAAATAGGGAGCAATGAGTGGCCATCTCCTTGATAGCAAATGACTTTTCTACACCAATATCGCTATTGCGTAGATAATTCCCCGAAAGGTCTAACGCGGAAAATTTACCTTCGCCATCAGATTTTTTCTCAAAGTCGGAGTAATAAATAGATTGAAAACCAGTAGCCAATAGGGCAGCCCCGATGTTTATCCCGATTCTAGATTTTCCAAAAATTAAAACTGGAAATTCAGTTCGATTCTGCATTACTGAAATTCCACTATCGAGCGCGCCAAGTCGCCAGGTTGCAATTTCTAATTCAGGTAATAAGCGCTCAGTTATCGTGGCAATGGAACCATCGAGCGCACCGCTTTCGTGCTTTGTTTCAAAGCGGTTACTTAAAATCAGTCGAGGTTCAACCAAATCTATTAACCCTGATTTTAATAACTGCTCCGTAATCGATTTTAGTAACTGGATCTGCGCACCAGATCGCTCGGAAATATCGATGAGCGTAGTTTTCCCAGTGAAATAAGTAAGTACTTTCAATAGAAAGGCGGGAGAATAGTCACCTTCAAGTATGACACCGCGGGATTTTCCGCCAACATAAATTCCCAAGCCATTGGAGTTAGTAACTCGGTTACTCTTGCTTGTAATCGAACTCGCGCTAACCCCGGATTTAAATCGAGGTTGAGATTTTTCAGTAATTTGATGGCTCATAGCCCAACCATGGGCGATTTTATATTTAATCCGATTTTAGCTACTTAATTCTGTGGAGTAGCCCGACTAAGAATCCAAAGCGTTGATGGCAACTGCTGTTACGGTAATAAAAAAGTCGAGGAAGCCCCGCAACGGGACGCCCTCGACCTTAAATCGTTTTGGAAAAGCTTTATTGCGCTTTGCCGAGAATGCGGTTCACCTTGGTGCCACATGTTGGGCAAATACCCTGTGCCATGCGACGACCTGACTCGGAGACTTTTACGTTTCCTTCGAACTCGCGCTTCGCTTTGCATTTAACGCAGTAAGCCTCGCCTTTATATGTCTCTGCCATTTTTTTCTCCTATCGTCGCAAGCCGATTCGAGAGCCTCCCGCTATCGCCGTGCGAATGCGCTCACGATACCCCCGAGCCACGCTTAAACGCTTGATTAGGTAGGCGTGGGGTGGTTTTTTTACGCTCGCGCCCCCGATTCATACCCTTCTAGGAAGGCGCTGGCCCGTTCGCCATCGCTAAAGCGCTCTAAGAGCTCTGTGAAGGCCTTTCCATGGTCGGGAATGCGAAGATGGATCAGTTCATGGACTAGGAGATAATCGATGACATAACTTGGCGCTCCGTTTAGCCGTTCAGAAATTCGAATGGTCCGGTCAACGGTGGTACATGATCCCCATCTTTCATTCATTGCTCGCCAGGTAACGCTGGCTGGTCTTTCGTTAAATTCTGGAAGGTAGATGGCGAGTAATTCAATTGCTCTCTCACTCAGCTCACTATCACTAGTTCGTTCTCGAGCCTCTCGAGTTAAAACTCGCTGAACCATCTCCGGGATTAAGTCGGCCACTTGGCCGCGCGGTAAGGTGGCTGGAATCTGAATCACGATTGCGCCTTGCTCTCGATAAGCGCTAATTGATCGGCTCCGGCGGGTATTTCTAATAACTCGGATCTCGGCACCGGCAGTCGAAGGTGAAGCTGGGATTCGAACTTCTGGGGCGATTGGAATCAGTGATTTCCCGCCGCGTAAGCGTTTTGGGGCACGAGCCTTCTTATCGATTTGCGAGTTGGGCACATCAGCGAAGTTAGCGGGAAATAACTCCGCCTGAATGAAGTTATCCAGAGAAAAGGACCTGGCGTTTTTATCCACTATTCCCACTCTCTTTCAAACTGGCTCGTCCACTGCTTATTATGAGTTATCCACTTAAAGGTTCGAGTTATCAACACCTTATCAACAGCCATTTTTTCTCTCTCTGGAATCTTAAGGATTGCTTGAGAGTTATTACGATTTTAAATTGTTATAACCGAATGAGAATATTTTCATAATTCTGAGCGCCGGCATTGATGAGTTTGAATTTAATTTATGAAAGTCACTAGGCAAAGGTTGATAATTGTCTGTGAGTATCGTACTTTGCGGTTACGAAGTCCTCGGATAACCGTTCATTATCTGCAAGGGGAAGGCAGATAACGAATCGTGCGCCCGAGGGCTTCGCTTTTTAATTTGAAAGTTAAAGTAATCCAGATAAATCATCTGGAACGATTCTGCTCTTTAAAAACCTAATCGGATCAGCTAAATCGCTCTGTTCTGGTAACAAAACTGCATCTTCCCAGAGACGATCACGGTTTTCGTTTTCTATTTCACCAATTTCACCCCAGAAAGCAGCGCACTCGCGGGCGGTTCTAGGCGAAACTTCTAAACCAACCAAAGCTGCAAATAGTTGTTGTGTTGGAGATTGGGTTGCCCGACGACGCGATTGGGTTTCACGTAGCTTAATTAATGAAGGTAATCGATCACCGGCTGCATCTACCACAACTTGATCAATCCAACCCTCTATCAGCGCCAATACCATTTCCAGTTTGGCAAGAGCGTTGCTCTGTTCTTGAGTTTGGTCTGGCGTAAACATTCCACTTGTTAGCGCATGGGAAATAGATTCTGGATTTGCTGGATCTAATTCACCAGATGAGAGCGCATCTTGCGCTTGCTGTTGAATTGCCGAGAAATCAATTCGAATTCCTTTGCCATATGCAGTGATGGTATTTTCTAAATACTGCGATAACCATGGCGTATGTGCAAATAATCGAGCTGCTGCTATTTCGCGGAGCGCTAGGAAAATTCGTACTTCTGCCTCTGGAATCTCCAACCCATCGCTCCACTTTGCGACATTTTGTGGAATCAAGAAAGTGCGAGCCGGTTTCAATAATGGCAACGCCACATCATTAGCGCCAGTCACTGTGGTTGCGAGGTTTCCAATAGTTTGGCCGAGTTGCGTCGCAATCATTGAGCTCATAAAAGTAGACATCACGCCAGCAATATTTCCGATACCCGGTATCTGCATCTCGGCAGCATTGGTTTGGTCAGTTATTGCACTAGCCATTCCTTGACTTAGCCCTTCAATTAAAGGTTTTGCTAATTCGTGCCATCCAGTCAAGGAAGCATCAATCCAGTCACGTCTTCCCATTGCACAATTTTCTGGTATTCCTAGTGATGGAAAGGTAGTTGCGTCATCGACCCATAAATCTGCAATAGTGAACGCCTCACGGATTTGATTTAACTCACTTAAACCAACTGGCAATTCGCCATGCGCGCTTAAAGTTTTGCGCGAAATATCGCGAATCACATCACGAGAAAGATTTGCTGAAGGGTTAGAATTCGTCAAAGATGCGATTAAGGATTTGATATCAATCCCCATTCCTGAGAATTGTTTAAATATTTCAGCAAAATGCGGATTATCTTCCGGATTACCGCCGCTATTTTCTGAATTGTTACCGCCGCCATCGTTTGGCGGTACAAATCCAAAATTTCCGCTCATCTATTTTTGCCCCTCCATAGTTACCGCTATAACCGTAAAAGTACTCGCTTTCTTCCCAACTGTTCTAGGCTATGGGTATGTACCCTGAAAGCTATTCGGTTGCCGCAGCCGCAACATCTAGCGCGCCAGTATCGGCGCTAATCTGGTGGCTAATTCCGCTTTTCGCACTAATCGGGGCATTGGTATATGTCTTATGGCTTTCTAAATTCCAATCAAAATTCGAGAATGAAACTAATCGATCGGTAACCAAATTTCGCAAGTTTCAAAATTCGTTAGCTGTACAACAAGCACCAGCTAAACCCATCATTCCAAATGAGGATAAGAGTGCCGATAACGCCTCTAGTTAATAAAGTCCACACCCCTTCAAAAGTAATACTTTTAGCGCTAGTTGCTCTTGCTTTTATAGCCCCACTTCCGTACGTGTTGATCGCGCCTAGCGTTCCAGATGATGTATTAGGTAAGTTGATTTCAATCAAAGGTGTGCCAACTTTCCAAGATCGCGCAAAAGATAAATCAATTAAAAGTCGGCTCTTTATAACCTCAGTGCTGGTAACAAATCCCGACTCGTATTTAAGTGGCGGTGAAATCCTTTTAAATTGGATCAGCGGAAATACTGCGGTCCTGCCGCATGATTCTATTTATCCACCAGATGTTAGCGCGGCCGAAGTGAGTGCTGAGAACAGTGCCGATATGAAGAATTCGCAATTCGATGCTACTGCGGCTTCGCTAAATTTCCTCGGCTATAACTTGAAGAGCGTGGTGGCGGTAACCGATATTCAGAGCCAATCGGATGCAATTAATAAGTTAAAGAAAGCTGATCGAATTCTGTCAGTAGATGGAGTTGCGATTACTAAAACTACGGATATTCGAGATGCATTAAAAAATAAGAAAGCTGGTGAATTGGTCGAAATCAAGATTGCCCGCGATAACTTAACTTTCTTAGTCAAATTGATGGCCAATAGTTCCGGCGTTCCAGTAATTGGTATTTTTGTAGCTAATTCCTATGATTTTCCAATTTCCGTTAAATTCAATTTGGATCGGACTGGCGGACCTAGCGGCGGGCTGATCTTCTCTTTAGGAATTATTGAAAAGTTAACCCCCGAAGATTTACTCCACGGACGTAAAGTTGCCGGTACCGGAACTATTGATGCTGATGGAAAAGTTGGGCCGATCGGTGGCATCAATGAAAAACTAATTGGTGCGGCAAAAGCTGGAGCTACGATTTTTCTGGCTCCAGCCGCCAATTGCGCAGATTTAACTCACATTCCCAAAGGTTTACTTGTAATCCCAGTAAAAACCTTAACCGAAGCGGTTTCCGCCTTGCGAATTGAGAACCCAGTCACAATCTCGGGGTGCAATTAAGTAAAAGAAACGACTAAAGTGGAACTATGACCTTCGGTGAATTCGCAAACAATCCATTCCGTAACTTACGGCCAAAAAATCGCAAAGCAGGTCCATTAACGATCACCTTCATTGTGCTCGCAGTTACCGCTGTTGTATTAGTTAGCTTAAGTGGTTTCTACGCTGACTTACTTTGGTTCCGTTCCGTTAGTTTCACTAAAGTCTGGAGCACCATTCTTTTAACCAAGATTTCTCTCTTTGTGATTTTTGGTTTGGCAACTTCTCTAGTAATCACCAGCAACATTTTCATTGCTTACAAGAAGCGTCCCATCTATGTGCCGCTTACTGTTGAAGCGGACAACTTAGAGCGATATCGCGCCCAGATTGAACCAATTCGTAAGCTAAGCATTATTGGAATTGCGGTTGCGTTATTTTATTTTGCAGGATCTGCTGGTACGCGACTCTGGGAAATGTGGATGCTTTTTAAGAATTCAACGCCATTTGGTGTGAAAGATCCACAATTCAATATGGACATTTCATTCTTTGCTTTTAAATTACCGTTCTGGCAGGCACTTATTGGTTGGGCTTCTTCTACTTTGGTTTTATCTCTAATTGCTTCGACCATTGTTCATTATCTTTATAGCGGAATTCGCCCGCAAGTTCGCGAAGATCGAACCACCGTTGCGGCGAGAGTTCAGCTCTCTGTCCTACTTGGCGTATTAGTTTTAGTAAAAGCAGTTGCATATTGGTTTGATCGATTTGCGTTAGCGCTCAAAGATGGCAAGTTAATTACCGGACTTACATATACCGATGTGAATGCGGTATTGCCGGCAAAAGCAATCCTGGCTGGAATCGCACTCATCTGTTCGTTGCTCTTCTTCGCCAACATTATTCGCCGATCTTGGGTTTTACCGGCAGCCGGGGTTGCACTACTTGGAATTTCTTCACTCCTAATAAGC
Organism: uncultured Bifidobacterium sp.; assembly: GCA_964567545.1. Taxonomy (GTDB): domain Bacteria; phylum Actinomycetota; class Actinomycetes; order Nanopelagicales; family Nanopelagicaceae; genus UBA7398. Next base: position 17,008 of record CAZMNB010000010.1, read on the forward strand.
GGCATCTATCCCAGCGTAATACAGCAGTTTCAAGTAAAACCTAGTGAATCATCGAAAGAAGAACCATTTATTCAACGAAATATCGACGCCACTAGAGCTGCATATGGATTAACAAATATTGATATGCAAGATTATCAAGCAACAATTTCTACCACTGCGGGTCAGCTCGCAAACGATGCAAATACCATTTCAAATATCCGCTTGATGGATCCAAATGTACTTTCCGCAACATTCCGTCAACTTCAACAAATCAAGCCTTATTATACATTTGGTGAATCACTAGATATCGATCGTTACAAAATTAATGGTGTAACGCGAGACGCAGTGGTTGCAGTTCGCGAATTAAATATTGCTGGAAACCCACAACGAAACTGGATTAATGATCATTTGGTCTACACACACGGATTTGGATTTGTCGGTGCATATGGAAACTCAGTAGATGCTGACGGAAAACCTAATTTCATAATTGGTGATATTCCACCAACAAAAGCGCTAGGTGATTTTGAACCACGAATTTATTTTGGTGAAAATGTCCCAGATTACTCAATTATTGGCGGCGCAACAGGTGGCGATAAAGTTGAGTTCGATTATCCAAATGATAAATCTGCAAACGGTCAGACTAACTACACATACACCGGAAAAGGTGGCGTTCCAATGGGATCGCTATTCTCACGGTTGTTATTTGCTATCAAGTACCAAGAACAACGAATCGTTTTATCTAGTTTGATTAATGCCAACTCTAAGATTCTCTTTGAACGGAACCCTCGTGATCGCGTTGCAAAAGTTGCGCCGTGGCTAACCCTCGATGGTGATCCATATCCTGCAGTAATAGATGGCAAAGTAATTTGGATTATCGACGGCTACACAACTAGTGCGGGATATCCATATGCGAAGAAGACATCGCTCTCTGGTTCAACCGCGGATGCGTTAACAGTAAATTCAACTTCAATAACTGCACAGTTAAATACATCAGTTAATTACATTCGAAACTCGGTAAAAGCCACAGTTGACGCTTACGATGGTACGGTTTCAATCTATCAATGGGATGAAAAAGACCCAGTCCTAGCAACTTGGAGCAAAGCATTCCCTGGAGTTGTGAAACCAAAGAGTGCAATCTCCGATACTTTGATGAGCCACATTCGTTACCCAGAAGATATTTTCCGAGTCCAACGCGATATTTTAAGTTCGTACCATGTGCAAACTGCCAATGCTTTCTATGGCGGACAAGATTTTTGGCGCGTACCGCGTGATCCATCAACATTTGGATCTAACGCAAGTGCGCAACCACCTTATTACTACACCCTGGAAATGCCAGGTGCTAAGAAACCAGCATTCTCACTTACTACTCCATTTGTGCCACGCGGTGGTCGAGAAAACTTATCTGCCTTTGCAGTTGTGAACTCTGATCCAGGACCAGATTATGGAAAAATCACCGTTCTACAATTACCTCGCTCCACAAACATCGCAGGACCTTCACAAGTTGCATCTAACTTTGAAGCAAAACCTGAAGTTGCAACCGCACTATCTTTGCTACGTCAAGGTGGCTCTGATGTAGTACTTGGTAATTTGTTAACGTTGCCAGTAGGAAGTGGTTTGCTATATGTACAACCAGTGTATGTTCGCGCAACCGCAAATGCATCTGCTTATCCATTACTTCAGAAGATTTTAGTTTCTTTTGGAGATCAAATTGGATTTGATAGTTCATTACAAGGTGCGCTAGATCAAGTATTTGCAGGTAACTCTGGAACTAAAATTGGCAGCGTTCCAACTGCAAATGGGTCTAGTACTACTTCGAATTCTTCAACATCTAACAAAGCACTTGCCTCAGCTTTAGCTAGCGCACAATCTGCTCTCGCAGATTCACAAGCTGCGTTAAAGAATGGCGACTTTGCAGCTTATGGAAAAGCGCAGGATCGTTTGAAAGCAGCAATTGCAGCAGCAATTTCCGCACAACGCGGTTAATTTCTGTAATTAATTGAGCGAATTTCCCAATAGCTCATTTGCCTAATAAGATTGGCAAACCGACGCGGGGTGGAGCAGCTCGGTAGCTCGCTGGGCTCATAACCCAGAGGTCGTAGGTTCAAATCCTGCCCCCGCTACCAATTTCTTACTGACTTTGGCGAACCTTAATCCGAAGCGAATTTAGAACGACAAATAAACTTGAGCCAGCCATTGCGGCACCGGCATACATTGGGTCAAGCAATCCCAAAGCTGCAATTGGGATTCCAACGGCATTATATGCAAATGCCCAGAGTAAATTACCTCGAATAGTTCCAAGAGTTCGCTTTGCTAGTTTCATCGCATCGAGCGCTGCGAAAAGTGTTGGTCGAAGGAGGGTGATATCGGCGCTTGAAATTGCAGTATCAGTTCCAGTTCCCATCGCCATACTTAAGTCCGATTCCACAAGCGCAGCCGCATCGTTAATTCCATCACCGAGCATCAAGACTTTCTTGCCTTCACTGCGGAGTTTTCTAATCAATAAAACCTTATCTTCGGGCGTTGCATGTGCAATTACTCGATTAGTTGATATTCCAACTTGATTGGCAACTTCAGTTGCAGCACTTAAATGATCGCCAGTAATTAACCAAATTTCCATAGATGCTTCTTTTAGCGCGGTAATTGATCTCGCTGCATCAGGCTTAATTCTGTCACCAACTTCAATAGCGGCTAGCGCAACCCCATCAACTGCCACAACTGAAATTGCATGGCCATTTGTTTCTGCTCGGGTTATGGCATCTTGTAATTCTTTAGGAAACGAGAAAGTTGCTTTCAAAATTGATGCAGGTGTACCAATCAAAACAGGAAGGTCTATGCCACCGATTTTTACTCGGGCAGCCACGCCTTGACCGGATGTTTGCGAGTAATCAGTGAGTGAACTCTTGGAAACACCTTGTCCAACTAGATATCGCGTCATGGCACGGGCGACTGGATGAGAGTTATCAGCTTCAACGGTATGTATCGCGGTAAGAAGTTCGGATAATGAAATCTTGAGCGCTGGGTTTGCGGCAAAAGTTAAATCTATAACCTGCATTTCTCCTAATGTTAGCGTTCCAGTTTTATCGAAAACAACAGTATTGATCTGGCGCGCAATCTCTAGAGAACTAGTTTTTCGGAGCACAATTCCTTGTTGAGCGCCGCGTCCAGTGGCAACCAACAATGCAACCGGAGTTGCTAATCCGAGAGCGCATGGGCAGGCAATAACTAATACTGCTACGGCAGCTGCGATTGAAATTTGTAATGAGTGGTCGGTGAAGTACCAAGCCGCGAATGTTCCAATTGCTATTAGCAAAACGATTGGCACAAAGATTGCGCTAATTCGATCAACGGTTTTCTGAATCGGAGCCTTCTCGGTTTGTGCAGTCAGCACCATCGAAGTAATTCGAGAGAGTTCGGTATCTCGACCAACTCGTTGCGCCTGTATTACCAACCTGCCATTCAGGTTTATTGCGCCACTGACAACAAGTGATCCTGGTTTCACATCTATCGGAATCGATTCCCCAGAAATTAGCGAGTTATCTACGCTGCTCTCACCAGAAATTACGATGCCATCTGTCGGAATTCGGTCACCTGGTTTAACAATGCATAGTTCGCCCACTTCCAAAGATTGAATTGGCGCTACTACCTCTTCGCTTCCGCGCAAAATTGTTACTTCCTTAGTGTGAATCGCCAATAAATTTGCTAGTGCAGAACCCGCTCTGCGTTTTGCTTTGCTTTCCAAATACCTTCCCAAAACTATAAATAAAATAACAGCAGCGGCAACTTCAGTATAAATATCTCCAGCGCCAGTTGCGTTAGCATAAATCGACCAGGCAAATGCGGAGATTGAACCAAGAGAAATTAAAGTATCCATCGTTGGATGCGCAATATTTCGGAGCGCTGTTCGATGAATCGGGTAAGCAATAATTAAAATTATTGGGGCTGTGATTGCGATTGAGAGCCAACCAGTTGCGGAGTAGAGCGGGTGGGCAATTCCAAAATAATCTAGGGCGTCAATAATTCTTGGCTCAAGGTAATGATGCACAGACATCGACATCGAGAATACGATTACTGGGATTGCTAGAATTGCAGCGAAAAAAACCCGCCACCCCATTCGACGAGATCTTGAAAAACTCTCAGTTTCATCCGCTAAAAGCTTTGCGCCGTAGCCAGTTTTCTTAACCACTTCGATAAGCGCGCTAGCTTTATAGCCTTTTGGAGCCAAAATGTGGGCGGATTCAGTGGCGAAATTAACGGTAGCGGAAACTCCTGCCAAACCATTTAAGGATCGTTCAATTGCGGCAACACAGGATGAACAGGTCATGCCCTCAACTTTTAAATCAATTTGCTCGCTTTTGCTAATAATTTGCGAAGCGCTCATTTAATTCCAGCCAAGAAATTTTGATGTAGTAACCCGTTACTTGAGAGCGAACTCTTTCCAAATATCCCAGGTGTGCCATCTAGATCGGTGAATTTTCCGCCGGCTTCACGGATGATGACATCAAGCGCTGCCATATCCCAGAGCGCTAATTTAGGTTCAGCTGCAATATCTACAGCTCCTTCAGCTACCAACATATGAGACCAAAAATCACCATAAGCCCGAACTCGCCAAACTTTTTGAAGAAGTGTTAAGAACTTTTCTAGGCGATCTCCCCATCCTGTTAAATCCGAGAAGGAAATCGAGGCATCATCTAATTGGGAGACGCCAGACACTTTTAGGCGCGTTGGTTCGCCTTTGTTTACCGATAAAAATGCACCGCCACCTTTTGATCCATGCCATCTACGAAAAAGTGCGGGGGAGCTAACTACACCTACGACAACTTCGCCATCCTCAACTAAACCAATCAAAGTCGCCCAAGCTGGAATTCCGCGCATGAAATTTTTAGTTCCATCAATTGGATCAATCACCCAATAACGATTAGGTTTTTCATCACCGCCGCCAAATTCCTCACCGATTATGTGATCGTTAGGATGCGATGCGGCAATTAGTGTTCTGATTTTTTCTTCAGTTGCTTTATCCGCATCAGTTACCGGGGTGTTATCTGGCTTTGTGGTAATTACTAAATCAAGCGCATTGAATCTATTTAAGGTAATTGCATCAGCAGCATCCGCTAACTTATGAGCAAGTGCGAGATCAGCTGCAAAAGTTTTACCTAGATTGCTCATTGTGTCGCTTACTTTACTCGTCAGAATTAAGCAGGCTGCGCAGACTTTTGACCCGATCTTTGCGAGCGAGATCACTGCCAGCCCAGGCGTCTAATTCACAGCCGACCTCATCGTGTGAACAGTTTTTGGCGCACTTATTAATAACATCGGCAAAATCTGAGAAAGATCCAATTACACGGTCGCGATCAATGTGCCTTAGCCCAAAAGAACGGACTCCAGGGGTATCAATAATCCATCCTGAGTTTGTGTGGCCGTCAATATCTGGCAATTTTAAAGCCACTGCGCTCGATGAAGTATGGCGGCCGCGTCCAGTTACATCGTTAACATCGCCAATAGCGCGTGCATCACTATCTAATAGCGCATTTACTAGAGTTGATTTTCCAACGCCAGAGTGTCCAATCAATACTGAAGTTTTGTCGCGAAGCAATTCTTTAATTGGCGTTAGTTCCATACCCCGTTTAGTTTGTAAAGTTTGCACCCCGAGGTTTAGATAGGGTTTCAAGAAATCGGTGGCATCAGCTAGATCATTTTTAGTTATTAGGATTATCGGTTCAATCCCTTGATCAAAAGCAACAACTAGACAACGGTCAACTAAACCACTGCGCGGTTCTGGATTAGCAGCCGCAATTACAATTACCATTTGATCCACATTTGCCACAATCATTCGCTCTAGCGCGCCGGCATCATCAACAGTTCTAGTTAAAGAATTCTTCCGTTCGTATACGGAAACTATTCGCGATAGCGAACCATCACTTCCTGAGGTATCGCCGACCAGAGCTACATGATCGCCGACCACAACTGAGTTCTTTCCAAGCTCGCGCGCTTTCATTGCGCTTACTAATACGCCACTCTCAGTTACGCAACTGGTTCGACCGCGGTCAACTTGAATTACAAAGCCGCGAATTGCATCGCTATGTGATGGCCGATCTTTACTGCGCGGCCTAGTTGATCGCGCCGGTCTTACTTTTGCATCAGATTCATCATATTTGCGTGACATTAGCCAACCAAACTTTTCCAAAGACCAGAAAAATCCGGAATCGTCTTTCTAGTTGTTTCAATGTTTTCTACATTCACGCCTTCTGTAACTAATCCAATAACAGCGCCAGATGTAGCTAATCGGTGATCGTCATAAGTTTGGAATGTTCCACCGTGAAGTGGGGTTGGCGTAATGTGTAGTGCATCAGCGGTTTCGATAACTTTCCCACCGAGTCGATTAATTTCATTACTTAACGCGGCTAATCGGTCAGTTTCATGTAATCGTAAATGTCCGATGCCTCGGAGCGAAGATGGTGATTCTGCTAGCGCGGCCAGCGCGGCAATTGCGGGGGTTAATTCACCAACATCGTGTAAATCCAGGTCAATACCTTTTATCGTACCTGTTCCAGTTAGTTTCAAATCTTGACTTGCGCCATTTTTTACAAATTCAATATTTGCACCCATTGCAAGAAGAATTTCGCGAAGTTGATCACCTGGCTGACTGGTCTTTTTTGGCCAATCCGCAATCGTGATTGATCCGCCGCAAACCATTGCAATTGATAAGAAAGGCGCAGCATTTGATAAATCTGGCTCTATTGTTAAATCCATTCCATGCAGCAAACCCGGCTCCACTCGCCATTGATTATTACTCACCAAAACTTCCGCACCAAAATCGCGGAGCATTTGAATGGTCATCTCGATATGTGGCGCGGAAGGTATAGATGGGCCAATGTGTTTTAAAGTGATGCCCTCTTTTGTTGATGGTCCAATCAATAGGAGAGCGGAAACAAATTGACTGGATGCACTTGCATCAATTTCAATAACGCCGCCCCGAATTGAACCACTGCCGTTAATGGTGAGTGGCAAGCGATAACGGTTACTATGTTCAATCGTTACGCCTAAACTCTCGAGCGCTTTTATTACCGGAGCAAGCGGTCGTTCGTGCGACCTTGGGTCACCGTCAAAATGAACAACTCCTTGGGCAAGTGCGGCAACTGGTGGCAGAAAGCGCATTACGGTTCCAGCATTACCAACATCTATCGATGCCGGGCCTATTAACTTTCGTGGCGATACCGTTAACTGGGTTTGCCCAGTAATTTCAATACCGAGCGCACGTAACCCGGCAACCATTAATTCGGAGTCGCGCGAATGTAATGGTCTGCGAAGCATTGATGGAGTACTAGCTAGAGCGGCGAGAATTAGCGCTCGGTTAGTTACTGATTTAGATCCAGGAATTTCTACTCTCTCATTAATCGGTTTAACTCCGCGAAAAGGTGCGCGCCATAACGCCTTCGACTCGGAGTTTGCTTGCATGTGCCAAGCCTACCCGTTGTACTCAAAGCGGGGTTTTTCAGTTTCGCAGGTATTCTCAAGGCTATGTGTGGCAGATACGCGTTGACGCAAAATGAATCAGAGCTAATCGAGGAGTTTGCGATTACGGGAATTTCGTCAAACATTGACCCGTTACCAGCCAATTGGAATATCAAGCCGACTGAAGAAATTTACATCATTCGCAATCAAGAAGGTAATCGCGAACTAGCTACCACTTCTTGGGGAATTATCGCTCCTTGGAGTAAAAGTGATGTTGAAGCGCTACGGAGTCAATCACAAGCAATCAATGCGCGCTCTGAAACGATTCACCAGAAGCCAACTTTTAGAAACGCCTTTAAATCACGGCGCTGTTTAATCCCAGCAACCGGTTATTACGAATGGGCGACTGAACTTGGTAAATATAAAACTAAGCAACCAGTTTTTATCTCTAATGAATCTGGCGAAACATTAGCGTTCGCCGGTATTTATGAGAAATGGATTTCACCAGATGGTGAAGTCAAAGAGAGTGCTGCGATTATTACCCGCGAAGCTGTGGCTGGGTTAGCAACAGTTCATCATCGGATGCCCGTTTTTTTACCAAGAGATCGATGGGAAAGTTGGCTCGATGTCACCAATATTGATATTGCAAAAGTGCGTTCGCTAATTGAAGTTGCTGAGCCTGCTGCAGGGTTACGGTTCTGGCCGGTTTCGGAGGCAGTAAACTCGATTAGAAATAATGGAGCAGAATTAGTTAAAGAGATTGAATTAGGAGAGCCCGAAACGCTTTTTTAAGTAAATATTGCGCATCAGGTAATTATTTTCGCAGAGTTTCCGATGGTAATTCGCCGAATCGCTTTTGATAAGAATGTGCAAATCGACCCAAGTGAGTAAATCCCCAGGAAAATGCCACTTCAGAGACGGAATTTGCATGTGTGTCCTCAGCCAACAAGTCAGCACGGACACGATTAAGACGGACATCCTTTAAGTATTCGGTGGGAGAAATCCCAACGTATCTATGAAATCCATCCTGAAGTGAACGGATACTAACACCAGCAATTTTGGCTAGCTGACTGACCGTGAATGACTCCTCTGGATTGGTCTCGCAAGCCTGCATTGCTAATCGAACTGCTCTCGGGGCTGCTGGCTCGATATTCTTTTCTAACAACTCAGTATAATTATGATGTTGCGTCAGGAGTAGTCCGGTCACAATTAAATCTTGAAATTGATTTCTAACAGCCGGGTGCATTGAAAACCCTTCATGATCAATATCTTCCACTAAATTATCAACTAAATTTCGCCAGCTTTTAGCTGCTTGCGTTGTCATATCCATGCCCAATTCAAATTTGATTGGCATTTTTACTTCTCTACCAGAGAGTTGTTTAAGTCGCTCTTCCATTTTCTCTCTACTAATGTAAACCAAGAGCTGCGGATTATTAGTTCGCCAAACCATCTCAAGTTTCTCTAACGGATTTGGTATTGAGGCAAAAGTAACATCGGATTCAATCGTTTCACGTCCGCAGGTGATTCTTGCACTACCAGCTAGTGGCATCTGTACCAAGTAGAAAGAATTAAGAATTCCAGGAGTAATTCGCACTTCAGCGCCGTAATCTAAGTAATTGAGTGCAACATCTCCAAGGTCAATTCGATTATGAACAGTTTTCAAATTCTCATTTAAAGAGGTAGTTGTTAACGCGTGTGGGCAAAATACTTTGGCAACCTGTTCGCGAGCTTCATCTAACTCTGAAGTGCGAAATAAGGTGTGCTCTTTAAGCAACTCTTTTACTACCAAGATACTGACCCTCTCCGTAGCCGAATGTCTGGGTGGGCTCATGTTTATACTTGCGAGGTGGCGAGTCAATAGGCCTTCGATTTATTGAAAAACTCATGCGTCTAACGGATAGCCCTTGCGCTTGAAGGCGAGCACTCAAACGGATTTCTACCTAACCTCTCCCAGCGATAAAGTCCAAGAACTGGCGTAACTACAGTAGCCACAATTGATTAAGAAAGGTTTCAAAATGAGTAGAGAACCTCTAGCCGGCAAAGTCGCAATTGTTACTGGCGGTGGAACGCTTTTTGGCGAAGCAGTCGTAAAAACTCTAGTAAGCGACGGCGCAAAAGTAGTTAGCGTTGATATAAACCAGGAATCAGGAGCACCAGCTGCAAGGCGAGCAGGGGCAATATTCGTTGCCGGCGACATAACTAAAGATGATGCAATTGCAGAAATTGTAAAAAAAACAATTACCGAATTTGGAAAAATAGATATCTTAGTAAACCTAGCTTGTTCTTATGATGATGCAGGAGCAGATAGCACGCGCGAGCAATGGTTAAACACTACAAATGTAAACCTAATTAGCGCAGCGATGTTAGGACAAGCAGTACGCCCACACATGGCTAGAAATGGCGGCGGCAGTATCGTTAATTTGACCAGTATCTCCGCTGCAGTTGCACAAATTGGACGATGGATCTATCCCGTTAGCAAAGCAGCACTACTGCAGTTAACTCGAAATATGGCCATGGATTATGCGCCTGATAAAATCAGAGTAAATTCGGTATCTCCAGGCTGGACATGGTCTGCCATTATGAACATGTTAAGTAAGGGCGACCGGGAAAAAACAGACCGGGTTGCGGCACCGTTTCATTTAACTGGACGCGTCGGAGATCCTGAAGAAGTTGCAAATGTTATTTCCTTCTTATGCAGTGATAAAGCGGGAGTAGTTACCGGTGCGGATTGGGCAGCAGATGGTGGCTATTCTGCGATGGGACCTGAACAAGCAGTTCCTGCAATTCCGCTACTTGAAGCTTAGATATTAAATAAAAAAACCCTCCCAAGTCGGGAGGGTTTTTTATTCTATTTATGCAGCAATCCGCTTATGCAATTTCTTATATAACTTCGCATAATTCTTCGGATTAATAGGCAATAGCCACTCATTAAATCGAACAAATTTGCCGACGCTAAGTTGCATATCGTCGAGTAATTCATCTACGTTGTGAATAGAGAATGGAATAATGTTCGTCCCTTTAGAGTGTTTGAATTCGGTACGCTTTTCCATCCAGGCTAAGCGCTTATCTATATGTGCTAGCTGCTCCGTTTTTGAAGGCAAGGTAAATCCATTGGCCAGATATGCAGCAATCCAAAGTGCACCGATTTCTGCATTTAATTGGCTAAAGAATGAGGAGTTATAGCCATTAAATGCTAAGTTTTTTAGATTTAAAGGCAGCATTTGGCGATAAAGGCGGAAGTTGCCACGGTCATCTGTTATTTGGGATACCAATTTATCATCCATAAATGGAATGCGTTGATGGAATCCAGTACCGCAAATTACATAATCTGCTGGCAATTCCTTTCCGTTAGCAAGTTTAACTTTGCCAGCGCTCATGCTTACAATTTCAGTGTCACGTTCAACTTTTAGAGATCCAGCCTCGACTTTGTCAAAAAATCCATCAGAGGCAAGCGAGACTGTACTTCTCACGATTGTTTCTAGGCCATTATTTGGATGCAGGTTCAGTTTTTTTAGTTTGAATTGACTCTCAATCACCCCTTGAACGCTACCTAGCATGCCCTTGCTTACTGCCTTGCCTTTGCCGTGCATAAAGGCTTCCATGCCCTTTAGCTCGATATATGGGAATAGAGCTTCGCCCATTCGAGTTA
>CAZMNB010000011.1:0-27988 GCA_964567545.1 uncultured Bifidobacterium sp.
GTCGGGTGTCTGAAATGTTTGGCTTCAAAATTTTACGTAAAATATTTTCCTTAATTATTCTTTTGATTCTAGTTTCACTGCTTTGGCCGCTTGGTCAAGTTTGGTATGCAGCGCATAATCCAACAATTAGAAAGGCCGACGTAATTGTTGTGTTGGGAGCGGCGCAACTTGATGGTCGACCTGGCGAAGTACTTCAAGCAAGACTTGAAGAGGCAAAACGAATTTACGATTTAGGTTTAGCGCCAAAAATAATTACAGTAGGGTCAGGTGCACCCGGAGATAGAACTACCGAAGCTGCTTCAAGTAAAAATTGGCTAATCAGCCACGGAATTCCAAGCAAAGCAATTGCAGCGCTTGCAGTAGGCCGCGATACTTATGCAAGCACCGTTAGTTATGTCGATGAATTAAAGGCTCGAATGAAGCACGATGTAATCATTGTGACTGATCCTTATCATTGTTATAGAGCGATGACGATGGCAAATGACCAAGGAATAGTTAGTACTTGTTCCCCCGCGACTTCTGGGCCATCATCAATTAAGAGCGCCGGATATCGCTATTTAATTCGTGAAACCGGGGCGTATCTTGCCTATATAACGCTGGGTCGCCACGGCATTCATATCAGCGATCGAAATCAATAGGCTAACGGCTATGGCGCTCCGACCCGCAATCGAACATTCTGGATACGATGCAGTAGCGCGCGAAAGATTTCTTGACGAACCAGCTAAACGTCCAGGCCGTACTGAATTTTCGCGAGATCGCGCTCGAATCATTCACTCTTTTGCGCTGCGAAGACTTGCGGCGAAAACACAGGTAGCAGTTCCATGGGCGAGCGATTTTCCGAGAACGCGACTCTCGCATTCTTTAGAGTGTGCGCAAGTTGGTCGCGAACTTGGCGCTGCTCTAGGAGCAGATCCAGATTTGATGGAAGGTGCCTGTTTAGCACATGATATTGGCCATCCGCCTTTTGGCCATAATGGTGAAGATGCACTCGCGGAAATTGCAACTAGCTGCGGTGGTTTTGAAGGAAATGCGCAAAGTTTTCGCTTATTAACGCGGATCGAAGCAAAGACTGTTGACGAGAATGGAATTTCAGTTGGTTTGAATTTAACTCGAGCCTCGTTAGATGCGGCGACTAAGTATCCATGGAGTAATCAAACTAATTCCAAGAAATATGGAGTTTATCAAGACGATCAACAAATTTTTGATTGGATGCGCATGGGAGCTCCAGTAGGAGATACCAGCATGGAAGCCCAAATTATGGATTGGTCTGATGATGTTGCATATTCGGTTCACGATTTAGAAGACGGTTTAGTTACTGGACAAGTTGTGATAGAAAAAATTGAAAGTAATTTACCGGAACTTTTTAAAGTAGCACAAGGAAGTTATCTCTCAGATATAGAAGTTTCGGAAGCCGAATCGGCAATGAACTCACTAAGGAGTTTATCCTGCTGGCCATCTACTTTTGATCGCAGCCATAGAGACCTAGCTCAGTTAAAAGATTTAACGAGTCAACTAGTCGGGCGATATGCGCTAGCTGCAGAACGCGAAACTAGAGCAAAATACGGCGACGCTGATTTAGTGCGATACAACGCTGATTTGGTAGTACCGCGCCCACACCGAGTAGAGGTTGCACTTTTAAAGTCAATTGCAGGTTTTTACATTATTCAAGCTGAGGATTCGCAGGATCGCTATGCAAAACAACGAACCACAATTCACCAACTAGTTGAAGTGGTTAGAGCTGGTGCACCTGGCACTTTGGAGAGTTTTTTTCTACAAGAGTGGGAGCGCGCAACTAACGAGGATGACAAATTACGCGTCGTTATTGACCAAGTTGCATCGCTAACCGATATGGGCGCATATTTACTGCACGATAAATTAACCAAAGTAGGATAGGGATATGTCCGGGCGAATTAGAGATGAAGATGTCAGTTATGTTCGCGATCGTTCGCCCATTGACGAAGTTGTGGGCGAATATGTTCAATTAAAGAACGCCGGCGGAGGTCAGAAAAAGGGACTTTGTCCATTCCACGATGAAAAATCACCATCATTTCACGTAACGCCAAGCAAAGGTTATTTTCATTGCTTCGGGTGTCAGACGGGCGGTGATGTAATTGCATTCATTATGAAGATGGAACATTTAACATTTACTGAAACTATCGAACGATTAGCTGAAAGAATCGGTTATCAACTAACCTTCGATCAAAATTCTGGAACTAGAGCACCAGCTGGCCAACGTTCAAGGTTAGTCGCGGCCAATTTAGCAGCCGCAATTTTCTATCAAGAGCAACTTCAACTTCCGCAAGCCGCAATCGGCCGTGACTTCTTACAAAATCGAGGTTTCGATAAAGATGCGGCGGCAAGTTTCGGCGTGGGGTTTGCACCGGATGATTGGGATGCGTTAACCAAGTTTCTATTATCAAAGAGTTTTACAAATGAAGAAATTATGTTGGCCGGACTTTCAAAAGATGGAACTCGTGGTCCAATTGATCGTTTTAGGAATCGACTGACCTGGCCGATTCGAGATCTTTCGGGGGATGTAGTTGGTTTCGGAGCCCGCAAGCTCGCAACTGATGAAGCAGACCAAGGTCCGAAATACTTAAACACCCCAGAGACTTCGATTTATAAGAAATCACAAGTTTTATATGGGTTAGATGTTGCAAAGAAGGAGATCGCAAAAAAGCGCCAGGCAGTAATAGTTGAGGGCTATACCGATGTGATGGCAGCTCATTTAGCGGGAATAACTACCGCGGTTGCAACGTGCGGTACCGCATTTGGTGATGATCATATTCGAATCCTGCGTCGCTTATTAATGGATGATGATGCATTTCGCGGCGAGGTTATCTTCACTTTTGATGGTGATGCTGCGGGACAGAAAGCTGCACTTCGTGCCTTTACTGACGATCAGAAATTTGTAGCCCAAACTTTTGTGGCAGTCGAACCTAACGGTAAAGATCCATGTGAGCTTCGCCAAGATTCAGGAGATGAAGCAGTTAGGGATTTAATTGCTCGCAGAGTGCCGTTATTTGAATTTGCAATAAAAAGTGCAATTGCACAATACGATTTAGCAACTCCGGAAGGGAGAGTTAGCGCCTTAAATGTTGCAGCTCCCTTAATAGGGAAAATCAGAGATGCATCACTGCGCCCAGAATACGCGCGATCGCTAGCCGGTTGGCTTGGCATGGAAGTTGAAGTTGTGAGCACTGCCGTTAAGCGAGGGATTTCAAAGATAACGCTCATGGAAACTGTAGCAGTTGAAAATACTCAAACATGGCGGCCAGATCCTGTGGAACCACGGTTGATTTTAGAACGCGAAGTTCTAAAGGCAAGGTTACAAATGCCTGCGCTATGTCGCGGTTGGAAAGATATTGAACAGAGCGCATTTACTCATCCTGCATATCAAAAACTCCGTGATTTTATTTTGACCCAACCTGAATATGAATCAGTATCAATTGATCGTGCCCAATCTGAAGATTTGCGATCATTTATAACGGAGTTGACAGTTGAGCCAATTAGAACTGATGGCGAGGTCTCGGATCGTTATGTTTCAAGCATCATTGCAAGACTTAGAGAGCTCGCAATTAGTCGAGCGATTGCTGAAATTAAATCCACATTGCAACGGATTAACCCAGTTGAAAACGAGGTTGAATACAATCGAATTTTTGGCGATTTGGTGGCGATGGAGACGACTCGAAGAAGCCAGCATCAGTTGGGTTTGGGCGAGATTTAGAGCCTTTCCAGTTTTCAGATAGAGTTCGCACTTAGCAATCCCTGATAGCTCAATTGGCAGAGCAGCCGGCTGTTAACCGGCAGGTTCTTGGTTCGAGTCCAAGTCAGGGAGCCATTTCACAGGATAATTGTGAATAATGAGGCCATGTTTTCCGCAATCCAAAAATCTTGGCGCATCCATCCACTTCCAATTTCAATTCTAAGACTTTGGCTAGGCATTACCTGGATATATGCGGGATGGTACAAAGCCACCGATCCTGGATTTTTAACAAAAGGCGCTAATGGTTATATCGGTTCGCAATTAGCAGGTATTTCAGAATCTTCGCCGATCCATTTTGCTCTTCAAAAAATGGTGGAACATTCAGATTTACTTGGAATATTTGTGATGGTTGCGGAATTTGCAATCGGTATAGCTACATTAACTGGTTTCATGTTGGTTTACGCCGCACTTGGTGGGTTTTTTATGTCAATCTCACTTTGGTTAACTCTTTCATGGACGGTCTCACCTTATTTCTTAGGTAGTGATAGCGCTTATGTAATTATGTGGGCTGTTCTCCTTGGTTCAATATTCAAGAAATCTGGAAGGTTACGGTTGCCAGATTTTTCAGAGCGTCGGGAAGTTTTAGCTCTAGTCTTAGTGAGCGGACTCTCAATTATTGGAGTATTTGCTGGCAAAAACTTTAAACGTGAAGCTAAAAAAATATCAGGTTCAAAATCATCTAGCGCAATTGCAAAAGTTAGCGATATTGCCATAGGTTCTTCGGTAAAAATTATCGATAACTTTGGCGCTCCAGCATTCATCTTCCGTGCTAAATCCGGGGTTTATGCTTATTCTGCAGTTTGCACGCATCAAGGATGCACTGTTGAATTTGATAAGAAGAGTTCA
Source organism: uncultured Bifidobacterium sp. (assembly GCA_964567545.1). Lineage (GTDB taxonomy): Bacteria > Actinomycetota > Actinomycetes > Nanopelagicales > Nanopelagicaceae > UBA7398. The sequence continues at coordinate 4,613 of CAZMNB010000011.1, forward strand.
CATTTACTCTGCCCATGTCATGGTGCCGAATTTGATCCTGCAAATGGCGCTAAAGTTATTGGCGGACCAACCAATACTCCATTACCAAAAATCAAGATCTCGGTTAATGGCGACGAGATATTTCTAGTTTAAGCAAACTACCTTTACACTTCCGATATGGCCATCTTCCGTCTTCAAATTGCCTTGCCGGATCGTCCTGGTTCGCTTGGTGCAGTGGCTTCCGCAATTGGATTTGCTGGCGGCGATATTCGTGGCCTAGTCGTACTTCGAAGCGAAGCTGGGCGCGGCATAGATGACATCACAATTGCGGTGCCCGGTAGTGATCCAACCGATTTATTAGATGTATTAAATGCAATTGGTGGCGTAGAAGTTCTTTCAATCAACCCAGTTAGTTAAGCAATCCCGCACCATCACTTGGAAGCGAAGTAAAAAATCTTGGTGCTTTGTAGCCTGCTTTAGCGAAAGCATGTTCGATTGCTAATGAGATTTTCCCAGTATCGGCTCGATTAATCAATGCAATTACACTTCCGCCAAACCCACCGCCAACCATCCGAGCACCGAGCGCACCATTAGCATTTGAAGTCTCCACAACTAAGTCGGATTCAGGGCATGAAACTGTGTAATCATCACGTAGCGAAAGGTGAGATTCATTTAAAAGTTTTCCGACTGCGAGGTAATCTGATTCTTCCAATTTTAGTACAGTCTCTAATACTCGGGTCATTTCAGTAACCGCGTGACGAGCGCGCATAAATTCAGATTCTGATAATTTTTCAATATTTGCCTCAAGTACTTCAAGTGATAATTGCCGCATTGATTCAACACCGATTTTCACAGCAGCGCTTTCGCAAGAAGCGCGCCGTTCGGCATATCCACCATCAACTAAAGCGTGATGAACGCAAGTATCAATTATTAGAAGTTGCAAATCAAATCTGGATAAATCAAGCGGAACCAGGGTTGTATTCAAATCGCGACAATCAATCAGTAACGCGAAACCCCGTTTTCCCATCAATGAGATTGATTGGTCCATGATTCCGCAAGGTACGCCCACGTAATCATTTTCCGCTCTCTGTGAGAGAAGCGCTAATTCCTTTAAAGTTTTCCCGAAGCCAAATAGTTCATTAATTGCAAATGCAAGGCTGCACTCGAGTGCAGCTGAAGATGAAAGTCCAGCACCAGATGGAACTTTTCCATCAATGAAAATATCTAACCCATCCGATATTTTCATGGCCCAGAGAACGCCAAGTGGATACTTAACCCAACCTATTCCATAACCAGGTTCAATTTTAGAAACATCAAAAGTTTCAAACTGTTGGTTTCGTTGCGATGATGCAATTCTTACTAGCGAATCGTTTCGTTTTCGAATGGCAACCGAGGTGTATAAATCAATTGCGAACGGCAATACAAACCCTTGGCTGTAATCTATATGTTCGCCAATTAGATTTACTCTTCCTGGCGCATGAGCCATTAATTCTGGTTGCGCACCGAAAGTTGTTGCGAATTTTTCGGCTAGCGTTTGAGTCACTACAGTTTTACCTCGCGAAGTTGTAATGCAGATTGTTCTGGCTTCATATCCATAATGAATGCGCCCATCGCAGATTCAGAGCCAGCGAGATATTTAAGTTTATTTGGCTGGCGCCTGACACTACAGATTTGCAGATGTAAGCGCAGCAGATCGCGACCAACACGGACCGGCGCTTGGTGCCAAGCAGCTATATACGCCATCTCAATTCCAAAAACCCCATCTAATCGAAGAAATACTTCTTGGGAGATTTGCGAAAAAGTATCGGCTTGTGCGTCGCTAAGATCTGCCAAATCTGCAACTGATTTTAGCGGAGCTAAATGAATCTCAAATGGATAACGACTGGCGTATGGGACATATGCGATCCAATCCGCATTACGCGCAACGATTCGCACTTCATCGCTAATCTCTCGAGCCACTACATCATCAAGTAGTACTCGACCAGTTCGCTCCTTATGAGCTTTTGCGACTGCAAGCATTTTTTCAACACGAGGCGTTAAATAGGAATAAGCATAAATTTGGCCATGCGGATGCGAAAGTGTAACTCCGACTTCTTCGCCTCTATTCTCAAAAGGGAAGATATGTGCGATGAATTCGGATTTCGAAAGTTCCCTCACTCGATCGCGCCACGCTTCAACTACCGTCCTAATTTGTTTAACGGTTAGATCTTTAAATGATTTTCCATGATCAGAGGTATAACAAACTACTTCGCACTTACCGGCGGCTGGGACAATTGGTGTATCAAAATTCAATTCACTTGGAATCGTAAATTCTGAAAACGGCGGTCTTAGAGATGGTGATCTATTATCAAAAACTGCAACTTCATAATCACTATCTGGTATTTCAGTTAATCGGTCATCTCGTGTTGGACAGAGCGGACAAAGTTCTTTAGGCGGTAAGAAAATTCGTCCTTGGCGATGCGCAGCCATCACAACCCATTCATTAACCAGTGGATCCAATCGAAGTTCGCCAATTCCAGGTTGTTCTTCAACTGGTCGTTGATCTTTCGCGCTCCGTGATTGGTTCGCACTGTCGTAATACCTGATGATTCGACCATCTGACATCGGTAAATCGGTACGGATTACGCCAGCGCTTAGTGAATTCTGCGGAGAGGTCATAATGAGCGTTACTCTACCCGCATGAAAGAGCAGACGCACTTATCACGCGGTAGCGTTGACCTAGTTCTAGCAAATGTCGATGGCGCTCTGGTAATAGAACACTGGGGAGCGCCTATTGGGAATTTAACTCCAGCAATTTCTGCCACTCGCGAACGTTCCATATCTAATAGCGCATTTGATAATCGGCAGTTTTCCGGCGTAATGCACGAACAATCTCGCGGATGGTTAGGAAATCCAACAATTAGCGGACACCGAAATGGAAAATTTTGGTCTACTAAATTTAATGTATCAAAAATCGTGGAAAAGGATAATCAAATTGATGTAACTCTTATTGAGTTGCAAGTTAATTTGGAGATTTATCTCTCCTTTAATTTAGATGAATTCGGCGTATTAACTCAGACTAACTCGGTTAAAAATATAGGTAAAGATGATTACACGCTTAATAATTTCTCTTACTGGTTGCCACTTCCAGATCGGGCATCGCAAACTTTAGATTTTGCTGGACGATGGTCTAACGAGCGCAACCCGCAACGTCGTGATATCGCAACTGGACTTTGGGTTAGAGATACATATGAAGGTCGAAGTGGACACAATTTTACAATTGCTGAAATTGCTTTGACAGAAAGTACTAACTTCTCCTCAGGTGAGGCTTGGGCAATATCACTTGCTTGGAGCGGTAACTCGCAATTTATGGTTGAACGAATTTGGGATCGAACTCAATCAATAGGCGCCTCTGAGATTTTATTGCCAGGCGAAATGATTTTGAAACCCAATGAAGTTTACGAAGCACCCGCATTGAAAGCGGTATATACAAAATCTGGTCTCGACGGGGTTTCGGAAAAGTTTCACGAACATATTCGAGCTAGATCTGTGCATCCTAAGAAAGCGCGTCCACTTACTTTAAATATGTGGGAAGCTATCTATTTCGACCATGATGTAGCCAAGATCAGGGAAATCGTAGAAGTTGCCGCTGACATTGGGGTGGAACGTTTAGTTCTAGATGATGGTTGGTTTGGAGCGCGCCGGAGCGATCATGCCGGGCTTGGAGATTGGATAGTTAATAAGGAGATTTGGCCGAATGGTTTTACTTCAATAGTTTCTGATATCCATGAAAAAGGAATGGAATTTGGGCTTTGGTTCGAAGGTGAAATGATAAGTCCAGATTCAGATCTTTACCGGGCTCACCCCGATTGGGTTTTAAATACCGCAGGTCATAGTGAGAATAATTGGCGACATGAGTTAGTTTTAGATTTAACAAATCCCGGAGCTTTTAACCACGTGTTAGAGCAAGTCAGCGCGGTATTAACTGCATATTCGATTGATTACATTAAGTGGGATCACAACCGTGTGGTGGTTGACGCTTCGCAAGGCGTAACTGCTGCCGTGCGAAATCAAACGCTGGCAATTTATCGATTATTCGCAGAGTTGAAGAAGCGACATTCAAAGTTAGAGATTGAATCTTGCGCTTCTGGCGGAGGTCGCGTTGACCTTGGTGTTATCGATTATGTTGATCGATTTTGGGTTAGTGATAACAACGATGCATTGGAACGACAACGAAATCAACGCTGGACTGGACAAATTATTCCACCAGAACTATTAGGTACACATATTGGACCAACCCCGGGACATCAGACCGGTCGTTCGCTTTCACTATCTTTCAGAGCGATAACTGCGCTCTTTGGCCATGCGGGGATTGAGTGGGACATTTCAAAAGTTAGTAGCGCTGATCGGGCGGCATTAAAAACTTGGGCCGCTTATTACAAAACTAACCGCGACCTTTTACATTCTGGAAAATCAATTCGAATCGATTATGCCGACGAGAACGCTTATCTATATGGAGTTATTGATAAGAAGAGAGAACGGGCAATATTTTCTTATGCTCAATTAACTCCTACAACTTCGGTACATCCGGCTCAATTAACTTTTAGAGATTTAAATCCTGATATGAATTACCAAGTAAAAGCAGTTTATCCTGCCGGAACTCCAGTATTTATGTTGATCGAGCCACCATCATGGTTAACTGGCATAACTTTAAGTGGTGCAATACTTATGGAAATTGGATTGCCCGCTCCAATTTTAGCGCCAGAGAATGCGCTGCTAATCGAAATTAATCGTTCCAATTAAGGGTACGTTCAATTGCCTTTTTCCAAGCATTAAAGCCAGTTGTTGCAAGTTCACTAGATGTATTTGGATGCCACCTTCGCGACTGTTGCCATTGATCTTTAAGTTCCTTTGTGCCGCTCCAAAATTTCACGGCTAACCCAGCTGCATAAGCAGCGCCGAGCGCAGTGGTTTCAGCAATTACTGGACGGGTAATTTCAATCTGCATTACATCCGCTTGCATCTGCATACACAAATTATTCGCAGTAATCCCACCATCAACTCGCATCTCCATTAATTTCACGCCGCTATCCGCGCTCATTGCATCTAGCACATCTCTGGTCTGATAGCAGATAGCTTCTAAGGCGGCTCGGGCCAAATGTGCTTTCGTTGCGGCGCGAGTTAGGCCAACAATTACACCTCGAGCATCGTTTCGCCAATATGGTGCAAATAGCCCGGAGAATGCTGGTACAAAATAAACGCCGCCGTTGTCATTAACCGTTTCAGCCAGCGCTTCGATCTCGGCTGCGCTTGAAATAATTTGGAGTTGATCACGTAACCATTGAATCGCTGAACCAGTTACTGCGACCGAGCCTTCTAACGCATATGTAGCCGGTTCATTACCAAATTTAAAACAGAGCGTGGTCAATAAACCATTCTTACTTCTAACAATTTCGGTACCAGTGTTTAGTAAAGCAAAATTGCCAGTGCCATATGTTGTTTTAGATTCACCACGATCAAAGCAAACTTGACCGACCATCGCAGCTTGTTGATCACCAAGAATGCCAGCGATCGGTATCGCAGTTCCAAACGGACCAGCTGGATCAGTTTCTCCATATATTTCAGAAGAAGATTTAATTTCTGGAAGTATCCCAATTGGAACTTTGAAAATTTCGAGCAGTTCCTCATCCCAACCCAATGTTTCTAGATTCATTAATAGGGTTCGACTAGCGTTTGTTACATCTGTGGCATGCACGCCACCGCGCACGCCGCCTGACAATTTCCAGAGCAACCAAGAATCGATAGTTCCGACAAGCGCTCGACCTTCAGTAATCGCTCGCTGAACTTCTGGAACGCTATTGATTAACCAGTTTATTTTGCTCCCAGAAAAATAGGGTGCGATTGCTAGCCCAGTTTTATGCGTAATTGTTCTGCATTGTGCTGGTGATAGCGATCCAAGAAAGTCACTTGTTCTTGTGTCTTGCCAGACAATCGCGTTAGCTAATGGATGGCCACTCTTTTTATCCCAAATTACGGTGGTTTCGCGTTGATTAGTGATGCCAACCCCGACTAAATCTGAGCCCATTAAATTTGCTTGCTTTAAGGCACCAATAATTACCGCTTTAGTTCGCTCCCATATTTCTAGGGCATCATGCTCAACCCAGCCAGCTTTCGGTAAAATTTGGCGATGCTCTAATTGATGTTGTCCAACAACGCGACCAGTAATGTCGAAAATCATAAAACGAGTACTAGAAGTACCTTGGTCGAGTGAGCCGATATAACTCATGTCGCGTATCCTAATGCTGTGACGCTTTTTTCATCAGTCCTCAGTCCAGCCCAACACGAGCGGGCTATCACTGCTTTGGCGGAAAAAAGCTTTGATTTATTAGTTATAGGTGGCGGGATTAATGGCGTTGGTATCGCACTTGACGCTGCTTCGCGCGGACTTTCAGTTGCTCTTGTCGAAGCTGAAGATTTAGCTTCGGGAACTTCTTCGCGTTCTTCAAAATTAATTCATGGCGGTCTTAGATATTTAGAGCAATATGATTTTAAATTAGTAAGAGAAGCGCTACATGAGCGCGAACTAATGGTGACTACTTTGGCCCCGCACTTAGTCAAGCCAGTTGGATTTCTTTATCCGTTGCATGAAAAGTTGAAAGAACGAACATATGTCGGTGCTGGATTGGCACTTTACGATGCACTCCGTGGTTTTCAGCGCGCGCTACCTTGGCATAAACATCTTAGCCAGAAAAAGATTTCCGAGATTGCGCCATCGCTTCGACTGGACATAGTGACTGGTGGAATTCAATATTTTGATGCTCAAGTAGATGATGCCCGGCATACGATGATGATTGCTCGAACGGCTGCAAAGCATGGGGCGGTGATTGCTACTGGCGTTAGATGTCAAACCATAATTAAAGAAGGTAAGCGAGTAATTGGCGCTTCTGTAAAAGTAAAAGAGTCAGGCGAAGTAATTAATGTAAAAGCAAAGACAACAGTGATGGCCGCCGGTGTTTGGACAGATCCACTTTATGATGTGATGGGTTTGCAACCAGGCTACCGAGTTCGGATGAGCAAAGGCGTGCACATTGTTCTGCCTAAATCTGCAATTAAATCAGGCAGCGGCATAATTCTTAAAACTCCAGTTTCTGTTTTATTCATTATTCCTTGGGGGAGTCGTTGGATAGTTGGCACAACGGATACTGATTTTGTTGATGATCGAAATGAACCGTTGGCAAGTTCAGAAGACGTGCAATATATTATCGATCAAGCAAACCGAGTTTTGGATCCAAAAATCAAAGTTGCCGATGTATTAGGTGTTTTTGCGGGGCTTAGACCATTAGTTTCTACTGCACCAGATTCACCAACTACAAAACTTTCCCGGGAACATGTAGTGGATCGACCAGCTCCTGGATTTGTTTCAATTGCCGGTGGTAAGTACACCACCTATCGAATTATGGCTGAAGATGCAGTTAACGTTGCAGTTCCTGATTTAAGAAGGCTGGTGCCAGAATCTTGCACCGAAACTTTACCAATTGTTGGTGCAGATGGTTTCCAAGTTTTAAAAAATAGGAGCGCCGGGTTAGCAACTGAATTCAACTTATCGCCAGAAACAATTGAGCATTTGTTAGAGCGTTACGGTTCTCTAGTTGAAGATATCTTTGAATTAATTATTGCTGATCCACAATTAGCTGAGCCGATTTCGAGCGAAGCCCTACACTTAAAGGCAGAGATTGTTTACGCCGCAACTCACGAAGGTGCTAGAAGTGTGGACGATGTTATTTCTCGCCGCACCCGGCTTTCATTTGAACTCGGGGATCGAGGTCAAAGTATTGCGCAAGATGTGGGAAATTTGATTGCCCCAGTACTTGATTGGAACGCGAGCGAAAAAAAGAAATCTATTAATCAATATCTAGAACAAGTTTCGCGCGAACTGAGCGCGCTGCAATCAGTTAAACCTAAAATCAAAAGCAAAGTCAGTTAATTCTTAATCTGGTTTTTGCAAGTATCAACTGGTTTTGGCGTTGGTTTTATAGTTGGAGTCGGTTTCGGAGATGGCGATGGGCCTTGCTCTAATGTGAATTGAATTGGTTGCATGGATTGTGCGTGAGTTCCAGTTTGATCGATGTAGACAATATTCCCCGAATAAACTCCGGCGGCTAATCCGTCAATTGAAAGCACCCAGACACCGGCTGCATCTCTAACAACAGTCTGCACTGGCTTTTTTACAAAATCTGTATCTGAACGGAAAACCACAGTACCAGTTACAACTGGCGTACCAGTTGTCCGCATTACTTCTATTGTAATTTCAACTGATTTATCTGTGGCTGTTGCTTTGATCCCGGAGATAGTCATAGTAGTTGATTCATTCACCGGAAGTAGGTCGCCAACTTGTGGAATCCAATTTCCTTGCACTAATTTTAGGAAAGAATTGGTATCACCACGAAATACATTTAAATCCAAGCGCGCACTCGGTACTCCATATTTGCTTGCAATTCCACATGATGTGTACTGCCAAATTTGCCAGAGAGATGTGCAACTTGAGGTACTCCATGAATTGACATAACATCCGGAAATTTTCCGGCCAGGTTCTGCAATCGGATCTGCCGGGTTAATTGCGTACTGCGCCATCCAGAGTGGGTAACCTCGCAAAATTGAACTTCGATTCATGGCATTTTCTAAAAACCCTGAATAGGAATAAAGAAATGGTTTACGGCCAGTCTTTTCGGCAACCATAGCCAGCCAAGTTTCAGCCCAAAGCGTTATGTTGGATCTAGTTGCATATTTAGTACAAACTTTAGATTTATTCATCTGGATACAATTATTCTCTAAATCGAGTGCATAAGTTAAATCGCGCGCGTTATATCCACCAATACTTGTTAATCGCCAGATCGCTTTTTGCGCTTGTGCTTGAGCATCCCGAATTACTAACGCTTGATCTTCAGTATTTGGAAGGTATGCATAATGATAAAACCCAGTGTAAATCCCAGCGGCTTGCGCAGCATTTCGGTCAGTAAGCAGATATTTTAAGGATGGGATGTCAGCATCATCTCTGGCATCCGAGGCTTTAATCATGACAAACCGAATTCCAGCTTGATACATCTTTGCGAAATCTATTGGTTTATCATTTGGGTGTTGCCATCTGCTGATATCAGCGCCATGTATTCGACCGCCTGGCCCAGCAAGTGCAATCAATGTACTTGGATCAGCTTCGCTAATGGCAGGTAAAGGTTTAATAGTTAGAGATTTTATTACTGAGTTGACTGTGGTTTTTCCAACTATTATCTTTGCGCGATAGGAAACTTTTGTACTTTGAGCGGTCGCGATTGCTTCAATTTTCCATGCACCGCTCGAAGTTGAATTAGCTTGCAGTCTGGTATCCACCCAATTATTCTCTAGTTTCACAAAAATTTTAATTGTGGCATTTTTTAGCGCTGGCTTAATTACGCCATGAAAAGTAATCAATGGTTCGTTAGCGCTTGGCGTTTGCGAAACGCTGAATGTAGATGTGAAATTGGCAGCAGATACTGGTATTAACTGAGCAGAAATCAATACCAGCGCAAGAAGAGTTAGAATTTGATTGCGTATGAATTTCATTTATCAATTACCGTGACTTCGATTCCTAAAACCGCTTTAATTGCACTTTCCAATTCGACTCGATGTGCGGGATTTCGCCTAACGGTGAAATCATGTGAACCAGCCAATTTCGAGGGGTCCGAAAAATCTAAAGTTAGTAATGTGCCATCTAAGGAGACCAACCGGGCATCAAAATAAGCTAACCAAGCTATTCGATTCGCTGATTCAACGGTGTCTAGAATCTGATTCCAAGCGGCCTTGACTTCGGCTAAAGATATCGCGTCAGGCACGGCGAAATATTACCCATTAATGGTTAATATCTCTTATCTATAGCCGATTAGTTGGAGTAAAAATGCGAAAGTTCGCCGCAATATTTTTAGCAGTTTTCTCGCTATTTCTATTCCAGGAAATAAGTGCAATTGCTGCCCCGAGCGCACTATCACTTACCTTTCACTACCAACGTCCTGCCGGAGATTATGAAGGTTGGAATTTGTGGCTCTGGAAAAATGTAGCTGATAACAATAAAGATGTGGCGATTTCATCAACTGGCGTGCAATTTAATGGGACTGATGAATTTGGAAAAGTGCTAAAAATACAGATTACGGAGATGTCAGCTTTTGAAAATCTAGGTTTTATTATCAGGTATAAAGAATGGGCTAATCGAGATACAAATGATGATCGGTTTATCACAAATTTTGACAGTTCGGGAAATGCTGAAGTTTGGCTAGTGCAAGGTGATAAGAAAGTTTATACCGCCCTTCCAGTTGTGGTTCCTCAGATTAATTCAGCAACAATTGACGGATTTCGGAAAATTACTGTTGAATTGAATAAGAAATTGAAATTGACCGGTTCAGGTAATGAGGGATTCTCACTAGCGTCCGGTCCGACCGTAGTTTCAGCGAAAGCAATTGATGGCGATGCGATAGGTGCGACCAAAATTGAATTAACACTTTCTGCGGACGTCTCAATTGGCACTAGTTATGCCATTTCGCACGTAACTTTTGGATCTGGTACAGCGATGACCGGAAACATAATGAACTCAGCTGACTTCAACACCAAGTTTACCTATACCGGAGATGATCTTGGAAATATTTATTCGAACTCTGAAACAAAATTTAGAGTTTGGGCGCCAACTGCAAAGAGCGTCTCACTTGTTACTTATGCATCGGCTAGCACGCTAGATAGCGCTGGGGTCGAGAAACCAATGTCACCAAGCGTTAATGGAACTTGGGTTATTACTCTATCTGGTGATCGAAATGGCTTGATTTATAATTATCGTGTCTCAGTTAATGGAGGCGTTAATGAAGCGGTGGATCCATACGTTCGAGCCACGATAATTAATGGCGACCGGGGAGTTGTTGTAGATCTTTCCAAAACTAATCCCGCAAATTGGAAAACTACCAAGCCGAAATTTTCCGGGGTTGCATCTGACGCCGTAATTTACGAGCTACATATTAGAGATTTATCTTCAGATATCTCTGGTCAGTTCCCAGCGGATCATCGCGGCAAGTATCTTGCGTTAACCGATAAAAACATAACTTCAACCTCTGGTGGGTTGGCAGGGCTAGCGGCAATCAAAGATATGGGCATTTCCCATGTGCAGCTACAGCCATTTTTCGATTATGCATCAGTTGATGAAGCTAATCCAACTTTTAATTGGGGATATGACCCAGAGAATTACAATGTTCCAGAAGGTTCCTATTCGACTGATCCGGCAAATCCAATTAAACGAATAACTGAATTGAAAAGCGCGATTCAAGCGCTACATGACAATGGACTTTTAATGATGATGGATACCGTCTATAACCATGTTTATGATGCTGGCAATTTTAGCCAAGAGAAAATTGTTCCAGGATACTTTTTTAGAACCAATTTAAATGGCTCATATACAAATGGAAGTGGTTGCGGAAATGATGTTGCTTCGGAACGTCCTATGGTCCGCAAGTTCATAGTGGATTCTGTGAAGTTTTGGGCAACTGAATACAATATCGATGGCTTCCGCTTTGATTTGATGGGTTTGACAGATTTAACCACCATGACCCAAGCCCGTGATGCGATTAAGAAAATTAACCCAACAGCGCTAATCATTGGTGAAGGTTGGGATATGGGAACTCTGCCCGATTCAGTGAAATCAAACCAGAAAAACATTGCAAAACTCGACGGCGTTGCGGTCTTTAACGATCAAATTCGGGATGGCATCAAAGGGTCAGTCTTTAATGGTGAAGAACCAGGATATGTAAATGGCAGTTCGGTTGGCAAAGAAGCTTCAGTTAGAACAGGTGTTGTCGGAAATGTTTTCTACTCCAAAGATTTCACAAATGCTTGGACTGCTAAAAACCCAACTCAATCAGTAAATTATGTAGAAGCGCATGACAACTTAACTCTTGCCGATAAATTAGTTGCAAGTATGCCGAATGCTAAACCGGCACAGTTGACGCAGATTCACCGATTTGCTACCTCAATCGCGTTCTTATCCCAAGGAATTCCATTTATGCAAGCAGGCCAAGAATTTCAAAGATCGAAGAATGGTGATTCAAATAGCTATAAGTCTAGTGATGAGATTAACTCCTTGAAGTGGAACCTTCGCACCACCAACAAAACCACGGTCGATTATTTCAAAGGTTTGATTTCGCTTCGAAAAGCTCACCCTGCGTTTAGAATGGCTACGACAGCTCAAGTTAAAAGTAATCTAAAGTTTTTGGATATTGGCAATAATGTAGTTGCCTATTCGATAAACGGTAGCGCAGTAAAGGATACTTGGAAAGAAATTGTAGTAATTCACAATCCAAACTTAGTTGCTATGAAAATTACTTTGCCAAAGAAAGCTAACTGGAGTGTTGTGGTTGATGCAGCGAAATCAGGGACATCAACATTGCGAACTCTGAATGGCGCAAATACTGTGTCAGCTCCACCTAATTCAACTTTGGTGTTGCACTCCTAGGTTAGAATTTTTTTAATAATTTCTGGAACTTTTGCAATAATTGCAGTTGCTGAAATTGGCCCACCACTAGAAGCTGCATGTGCTGCCAGCGCATGAACCATTGCGCCAGAAGCACCAATGTCCATAATTTCAATTTCACCTTTGAGAATCGCGGCAGAGTTTGTTGCAACCAGCGCACCAATAATTCCTGCAAGTACATCACCAGAACCAGCGGTAGCTAGCCATGAAGTAGCCTGGGGCATTTCAATAACTCTTGAACCATTTGATAAATAGGTAGTGGAACCTTTCAATAAAACGCTTACCCCCAAACGGTTAGCAGACTCAATTACCCATTTTTTCGGGTTAGCAGCAATCATCGTGGAAGTTACTTTGATACCACGATTACTTAGCAATTTTGCAAGTTCATCAAAATGTGGCGTAATTAGAGTTGGCGATTTGAAAGTTCCAGTCAGGTATAGAGCTCCAGCATCTAATATAACTGGGACCGATTGGGAATTAGCTTTTCTTAAATCTCGATGACGTAACCAGTTCTCAAATCCATTACCCCTATCAGCAATTCCAGAGCCAAGCAGCCACGCGGTTACTCGATCAATTGAAGGTACAACTTCAGGTGAGGCGCTAAGGACTAACCCTTCAACAAACCGAACTGGTTGCCAACTCCAACTTTCATTTATTGGTTGAAACCGAACCATTCCGATTCCAGTTTTAACCGCAGCACTTGAAGTCAGAACCGCCGCGCCAGGATATTTATTAGAACCGGTGATTAAGCCAAGAACTCCTCTGGAGTATTTATGGTCAAGTTTGATGGGCTTGACAATATATTTAGAAGTTTCTTTTACGGACCATTTTTCAAAATTGCTTTTGCTGACCATGAGTTAATTTAACACCGACTTGCTAGTGCCTAGACCCACCTTCACTTGATTTTTAGCAGAAGAGAAATACGGTCATCATTTTCGAAACCGATAAATCCGATAGGAGGTTTTGTAGAACTTTTAATCAAAACAGAATGGTGGGGCGAGTCGGGCTCGAACCGACGACGACCGGATTATGAGTCCGGGGCTCTAACCAACTGAGCTACCGCCCCTAGTGGGAACGCAAGTTTAAGGGATATTAATCGATTCAATATCCTTTGGAGATACGCCACAACAACCACCAATTATTTGCGCGCCTAATTCAATCCAATCCGCGATCAAGTCCGAGGAAAAAGCTCCAGAATTAGGTCCGCTCCATTCTTTGCGGTTTGCATCCCACTGGCGACCAGCATTGGGATAGACAATGTAAGGCAATTTTGAATTACCAGTTTTTAGAAGTTCGCTTATCAAGCTGGGTGCCGTGCAATTTACGCCAACTGCAAATGCATCCTTGTTTGTGGAAACCAGCTCTACTGCCTCACTAAATCTCTGATTAGCATTCGTTTTATTCTCCGAATTACAAGAGTAAGAAACCCAAAACGGAATTCTGGCATTGATTTCTGAGATCAACTCCAGAATTACTTCTACCTCTTGTAAATCAGGCATGGTTTCTAGCGCAAGAAAATCTGGTTCTGTTTCTATCAATATTTCTAACCTGCGTTGGTGAAATTCGCGTAATTTAGAATAGGAAACTCCGTAACGACCTCGATATTCCGAGCCATCTGCCAGAGCGGCGCCATAAGGACCGACGCTCGCTGCAACTTTTTCGCTACCAGCTGCGGCAGACTTCGCTAAATCGGTAGATAGTTTAAGCGCGGAGGCAACTTCTGATTCGTTCCAGCCGCGTTCTTTACAACCAGAAAATGAAATTTGATAAGCAGAGGTGATAATTATTTCTGCGCCAGCATCTACAAAAGATCGGTGAGCGCGTTCAATTGCTTTTGGATTAGATCTAAGTAATTCACCGGTCCAAAGCGAAGTATTTAAGTTGATGCCAAGACCTTCAAGGGCTGTGGAAAGACCACCGTCTAACTTAGTTGCAGTCCTCAATTTGATAACTCGGCAATATTTTTAAACCATTCGAGTGAATTAGGATTTGCTAACGCATCACGATTTCGTATCATGCGTCCATTAATTACATCGGTTACTGCTAACTCAACTAATTTGTTACTTTTTGTTCTGGGTAATTCAGGTGCCGCAATTATTAAATCTGGTACATGTCTAGGACTTGCATCGCTTCTCAATCGGGACTTAATCCGACTGACCAAATCTTTATCGAGTTTTACATCGCTTTTAAGTGTTACAAAAAGTATTACACGAGTGTCATTATCCCAATCTTGAGAAACCGCCATTGCTTCAGTAATTTCCGGAAAAGTTTCCGCTATGCGATAGATCTCAGCAGTGCCAATTCGGACGCCTTTGGAATTTAAAGTTGCATCACTTCTTCCGAAAAGTATGAATCCACCATGTTCCGACCTGGCCGCAAAATCACCATGGGTCCAGACATTAGGAAAACCTTCAAAGTAGGCAGATTTATATTTGGTTCCGTCTATATCTCCCCAAAAGCCGATGGGCATAGAAGGGAATGGAACTGTGCAAACCAGCTCACCTTTCTCATTTATTGCGGCCGAGTTACCCTTTTCATCAAAGACCGCAGTTGCCATTCCCAAACATGCACCTTGGATTTCGCCACGATATACCGGCATAGTGGGAATCCCAGAAATAAAGCATCCACAGATATCAGTTCCACCTGACATGGAAACCAAATGAATATCATCTTTAATAAATTCGTAAATATAATCAAAACTCTCGGGTGCTAAAACAGAACCAGTTGAGATGACCATTCTTAATAATTCAAGATTACGGTTACTCCGAGCAGAAATTTCTGATTTACGGATTGTTTCAATATATTTTGCAGATAGACCAAGTACGGTAACTTTTTCCCTTTCCGCAATTTCTATCAAACGATCTTGATTAGGAAACATTGGATTTCCATCAAAAAGTACGATGGTTGCGCCACTGCCAAGCACATAGACCAGCCAGTTCCACATCATCCAACCACAGGTTGTGAAGAAAAAAATCTTGTCAGCTTCACTCAAATTCAAGTTGAAACGTTGTTCAGACCTCAGTTTTAGTAGAATTCCAGCAGCTCGATGAATCATACATTTTGGTTTTCCAGTCGTTCCGCTGGAAAACAGTACGAAACCTGGGTGATCAAAAGGCAAAGGTTCATACTTAGCTGGAGCGCTAACAAAGTCGGAAATCCAAGAATCAAATGTTTCGTATTCTGAATCATCTTTTGAAATTAAGACTATTTTTTTTAGCGATGGCAAACCTTTTACAATTTCTGATAAGCGCTCTAAACAATCAAAAGTTTTACCGCCATATGTATAGCTTTTGGAAGCTAATAGAAACACCGGGTTTATTTGTCCAAATCGATCTATAACTGCACTTGGTGCAAAATCTGGCGAAGCCGTGCTTACCACAGCGCCTATACTCAAGGCCGCAAGTGTAAAAATAACTGTTTCAATAACATTTGGTGTCCAAGCCACAACGCAATCGCCGACTTTCACATTCTCGCTTCGCATCGCAGCAGCGGTGGCGTTTACTCTCTCGCGGAGCGCTCCCCAAGTTAATTCAGTGCGCTCACCATCTTCTAAAATAGCGATAATCGCTATCTCATTATCTTCACCTTTAGCTAATAGGTTCTCCGCCGTATTGACAGTGGCATCAGAAAAGAATTTAGCATCAGGAAAATATGGTGCAGGGGAATAGTAATTGACCCCTTTGTGCCCAATAATCTCGGATTCGTCCCAGACGCGTGCCCAAAATTCTCCCGGGTTTTCAATGCTCCACGTATGCAAATCCGAAAAATTTTCAATGCTTTTTGAAGTACTTTTCGATACCCATTCGCTCAGCTTAGTTATCGGATTTGTGGCGATGCTAGAAGTACTTGGACTCCATAAAAAATTGGACACGTATTCATTTACCTTATTGAATTCGACCTATTTAGCGAACGTTGTAAATATTTGAAACGGGATCGATAGTACGCCCCGGATAATCCACCGGGAGCAAACATTACGATAAAAATAAATATTAAACCTAGAATAAATGTAGGTTCTGAAAGTGGTCCGCTAATAATTTTCGGAACATTTGCAAGAACTTCGCCTTGGTTTAGATCCTGCAGCCTTGTACTTAAGAACGAATAAACAATGCCGCCAATAACTGCACCCCACCTGGTTGTTGGACCGCCCAGGATTACCATCAAAAGCAAGGCAATTGTTACGTCTGCAGTTGCCATGTGCGGCGCAGCGCTTCCAGCAACTAGAACCATCGCAGAGCCACAAATGCTGGCAAGAGTTCCCGCAATTACAAAGGATAATAATTTAAAGCGCGCTGGGTTTAGTCCAAGAACTGAAACTCTAACTTCATTATCGCGAAGCGCTGCAAAGACGCGACCTGCTGAAGTTTCAGTAACCCACCAAACTACTAGATAGACCATTATTAATACCAAGAATGCCAGCCAATAAAGATACCTAGTATTTATGACTCCGATAAAAAATTGCGGAACTCTGTCTGCATTAAGCGCTAGTCCGTTTTCTCCATTGGTAAGCCCACCAAAGTTTCTGGCGATTATTACATGGCCCGCCTCTCCAAAAGCCAGCGTTACCATTGCAAAAGTGATGCCTTTTGTGCGAAGGGAAGCCGCTCCAACAAGATTAGCTAAAACAGCCGATATAGAAACTGCAGTAATCGCAGCTAAATATAATGGGAAATTATTATGGTTAATTAAAATTGTAGTTATATATGCTCCGCTTGCGAAAAAAAGCGCATGACCAAAAGAAAGTAGCCCTGTAAAGCCAAAGAGTAAGTCATAACTAAGCGCTAACGCACCATACAAGAAAGCGACTGCGAAGGTTTGCTGCATACCAGCACCTCTTAGAGGACCAACTCCAGCGATCGGCGCAATTGCAAGGAGTGCAACCAATATCGCCAATAATGGCCGGGAATACTTCCACCGCAACATTATGAATTCACCTTACCAAGCAAGCCTTGCGGTCTAGTTAATAAGACAGTTGCTAATAGGAAAACAATGACAAAATCACCCAATCCAGGAATGTAATAATTTGCGAATTGTTTAACCACGCCGATTAATAATGCAGCAAGTGCGCTTCCTCCGATTGAGCCCATTCCACCAACTACAACAACTATGAATCCATATATTAGCCACGAACCAGCCATAAGCGGGGTAACTCCACCTTGATAGGCAGCAATGAGAACACCACCAATTCCGGCTGCAAAACCACCAATGAAGAAGACTGTACTGAATGCTAACCGAACATTAATTCCTAACGCTGAAACCATCTGCCTATTCTCAACACCAGCTCTAATGATTAGTCCAATTCGCGTGAATTTTAAGAGCAGAATTATCGCTACGAGAATAACGGTAGCCGTTCCAATATATGCAAACCGATCTACTGGAATATAGGCACTGCCAATTTGTACGGCGTTGATAAACCAAGTTGGGGTAGGAATCATCCGCAAATCATTGGTAAACCAACCGCCTAACATCGCACCTACTACTAGCGCTACTCCTACCGTTACCAGAGCTTGATCGATATGGCGGTCATAAAGTTTTGTAATTACTAGTTGTTCTACCAATAGGGCAAATAATCCAGCAGCAACTCCACCAATGAGTGCTGAACCAAAAAAAGTCCAAGTATTACTGGTTTTGAATACTTGGGTGGATACCCAAAGGCCCACAAATGCCCCGACTGTTAGGAAAGTTCCATGAGCGAAATTTAGTACACCCATTAGGCCATATATTAAAGAGAGTCCGCTGGCGACTAAAAAATAAAGTGCCCCCAAACCAATTCCAGTGATAGAAATTAATAGAAATGTATCCATCAGTGACTATCTCCACTTACACCAAGCATAGATTTCACAAAATTCTCATTCTTAAGATTCTCGGGGCTACCTTGAAATACAACTTTTCCTTGATCCATAACAATTATGTTTTCGGCAATTCGTTTCACTAAAGCTAAATTTTGTTCGACAAGTAACATAGTAGTAGTTCCAGCCACTTTGGCTAAGGCATCTGCAACTTCACCAACTAATTTAGGAGCTAATCCTTTAGTTGGTTCATCAATCAATAAAATCCTATTCTTATTTAGAAGTGCACGTGCAATTGCCACCATCTGTTGTTGACCACCCGAGAGAGTGCCAGCGCGTTGGGCTCCGCGCGCTTTTAGTTCTGGGAAAAGACTATAAATGAATTCGTAATTTGGAACTTCATCCCGGTGCGAAAGTGCCAGATTTTCTTTTACAGTAAGAGTAGCGAAAATTTCCCGATCTTCTGGAACATATCCAACCCCAAATTGCACGATTTTATAGGTGGCGAGTTTGGTAAGTGAGGTTTCGTCTAGTTCCATTGTTCCAAATGCTGGGTAGAAACCCATAATCGCTTTCAGCGTTGTGGACTTTCCAACGCCGTTTCTGCCTAATAGTGCAGTAACTTTGTTTTCTGGAACATTAAAAGTAATTCCATGCAATATTTTAGATCCATTCAGATCTACCTGTAAATCTTTAACCGATAATCCGCTCATAATTCCGCCCCAAGATAAGCACTTTGTACGGTTGGATTGGCAATAACTTTTTCTGGAGTGTCGCAAATAAGTAATTGCCCATAATTTAAAACCGCGATTCGATCCGCTAGACCCAGCACAACCTCCATGTGATGTTCAACAATCAAGACGGTTTTCTTATGAACTTTAGCAAGCGATCGTATTATTTCCAGAAGCTGAGGAACATTCTCCACGCTCATTCCAGCCATAGGTTCATCAAGCAGAATTACATCGGCACTTGATGCTAAAACAATTCCAATTTCTAAGCGGCGTTTATCGCCATGTGAGAGTGAGTTTGCAATCTGTAGTTCTCGACTATTAAGGCCAACTTGTGCCAGACAATGATGGGCTAACTCAACGGCTTCTCGGAATTTATAAGCATTTTTTGTAATATCAAGTGATGGTCCAATCGCTGCTTGTGCTGCAATTCGCACATTTTCTAAAAGAGTTAAATTAGGAAAGATGCTTGAAGTTTGAAAAGTGCGAGCTATTCCAGCTCTAGCACGTTTATCAACCGATAAATGAGTGATTTCCCGGTTGTCAAGATAAATTGAGCCGCGTGAAGGGGTTCGTAAACCTGATAGAAGATTAAAAAAAGAAGTTTTCCCGGCACCGTTTGGGCCAATAATTCCTAAAGTTTCATTTTCAAATACTGAGAGAGTTATACCATCAAGAATTTTTGCGCCGCCAATTGTTAAACTTAAATCATTAACTGAGAGAGCGACTTTCAAAACCAAAACTCCTTTCTAATATTTAAAAGAAGCCTGGTACTTGTCAGCACCAGGCTTCTTGATAGTTCCCAATAACTTTTGGGTTACGCAGTTACAT
Organism: uncultured Bifidobacterium sp.; assembly: GCA_964567545.1. Classification (GTDB taxonomy): domain Bacteria; phylum Actinomycetota; class Actinomycetes; order Nanopelagicales; family Nanopelagicaceae; genus UBA7398. Next base: position 24,451 of record CAZMNB010000011.1, read on the forward strand.
TAAAGATCGTCTTAACGAGTGAAGGCACATAGTGTGCACCGCTCTTATTAAGAGTTACGATAAACATTGACTGCACGAGAATGTGTTTTATAGGATCCACAGTTGCTTTACCTTTTAAGCCAATAAATGAAAAGCCTTCAAGGTTAGTAATCGCCTTATCGACGTCTACTCCGGTATTTCCTTTGACTGCCTTAATAATCATTAATGCAGCGGAAACGCCATCAGATGTGAATAGGTCTTGAGATTTCCCAGCAGCAGCAAAATCAGTTGCGATAGCGGAAGCGGCAGTAGTAGAAACTACTCCTGGAAAGTAACTGTTGGTAAGCATTGCGCTAGCACCATCAAAAACCGTTCCATAGAAATCATAAGAGGCTACGCCAGCAAGACCAGTTATAGGTTTTGCAGTTTTGAATACACCTTGTTGTTTTAGCGCGGTCAACATTGCTGGAGCAGTTGGAGCATTGGACCAAGCAATGAATACGTACGCACCATTTGCATCGGCAGCTTTCTTTGCATATGGCGTGAAGTCAGTGGCAGTTGTTGAAACTTTCACTTCTTCAAATAACGCACCACCAGGTGTGAGGGCTGCTTTTGCCGCATAAATATTTCCGGCTCCGAAAGCGTTGTCTTCTACAAATAGGACAACTTTTTTACCCTTAATTGGACGGATGCCAGTTAGTGGAGCTAAATCTTGTGTTGATGTATTTCCGGAGCGGAATACATATTTATTAGTTGGTGAAGTGACACCATCGTTTTTTGCAGGACCAGAGATGTAAAGCACTTTATTCTGTGCTGCCAATGGAGCAAGAGTTAATCCAACTCCGGATGAAGCAGTTCCAACAATTATTTTTGTACCGTTTCCAACCATGTCTTTGAAGAACGCGGTAGCTGCAGCAGGATCCGCTCCATCATCTTTTTTAGTTAATACTAATTTAGCGCCATTAACTTTCATGGTTCCCTGAGTGTAATATTTCAAACCCCACTCAAGACCATCAGTGTATGCATCGCCATATGACTTCAATCCGCCAGATGTTGTTGTGATTACGCCAATCTTGATATCCGCAACAGCGTTAGCCGGCGCTACAAAACCAACTGGAATTACTAATGCGATGGCTAGAGCAAGAACGCTGAGCCGGGTCACGAATTTCTGCTTGCGCATTTAAACACTCCTATAAATTGAGGCCCTGAGGGTAGGACCGGTAGCACGATGGTAACAAATATGCATCTTTCCGCAAAGTAAATTCGGTTCCGGGTCGCACTTTACTCACGGAGGAAAGGTCGCCAGTACTCTTTTTGCTCATTTTGATAGATAGTTAGGGCATGAGCGCATATTTGCCCGAAACCAAATATTCAATTCCTAGAGATGGCGGAAACCTTTCATATTTTAGATATGGAAAACCTAGCAGTAAAAATATTTTAGCAATTCATGGAGTAACTTCTTCAAACCGGGCATGGCAATGTTTTGCTAAAACTTTAAATAGATTTGGTTTCACAATCTACGCTGTGGATTTGCGAGGTCGCGGAGATAGTAATTCAATTCAAGGACCATTCGGGATGGCAAAACACGCAGCAGATATGGAGGCAGTTTTAGATCATGCAAACATTGATGCATGCGATGTAATCGGACATTCAATGGGCGGCTTTGTGGTTACGGCGATGACCGCAATTTGCCCAACTCGAATCGATCGGGCAGTTCTAATCGACGGCGGCATTCCATTAGCACTACCGCCTGGTTTCACTGCCGAAATGGTGTTACCGCTAGTTCTTGGACCTGCACTTGCTCGCTTGGCGATGACATTTCAAAACCAGGATGAGTATTTAGCTTATTGGAAACCACAAGCTGCTTTTGAACGTGGCTGGAGTGAGGTACTTGATGAATATGTGACTTATGACTTAAGAGGTAAATCTCCAAATATGCAGGCAAGCACAAACGCGAAGGCAGTAGAAGCTGATAGCGCTGATTTATTTGGTGATCCATTGATAGTAAATGCGCTACTTAATTTGAACTCAGAAGTACTATTTATCCGCGCAGTTCGCGGCTTACAGAATGAAGAAATTCCGCTCTATCCGCAATCAGTAATTGAGGCAGCGCTGGAAAATTATCCAAAAGTTAAACTTTTAACCTTAGACGATGTAAATCATTATGAAATATTGCTAGATCAAGGATGTGCTGATAGATGTATTGATTTAGTTTATCCCGAGTTAAATGTATTAGGAGCAAAATAATGAGCGGTCAACTAGTTGGTAAGCGCGCTTTTATTACGGGTTCTTTCCAAGGAGTTGGATTAGGAATAGCCACCGTTTTTGCGAGAGAAGGTGCAGCCCTGGTTTTACATGGTTTGGGTGACCAATCGGTAATTGATAGCGCGGTAGCCCAAGTTAGATCAGCTGGATCGCCTAGTGTTGAAGCGCATATATCGGATTTACGAGATAGCACCGCAACTGAAAAATTGGTGGCAGAAATCCTTAAAAGCGGTGCCATTGATATTTTAGTAAATAATGCTGGTATTCAATATACGGCGCCGACTGTTGATATGCCCCGTGAAAAATGGGATGACATTATTGCAATTAATTTAACCTCTTATTTTGACACCATGCGTTTGCTGCTGCCACAGATGGCAGCACGAGGACATGGTCGAGTAATAAATATTTCATCAGTTCATGGAATTGTGGCTTCAGTTGCGAAAGCGCCATACGTTGCCGCAAAACATGGGGTAGTTGGCTTAACTCGAGTAGCCGCTTTGGAACATGCAAATATTGGTAATCGAGAAAACGGCGGATTAACTGTTAATGCGATCTGTCCCGGTTGGGTTGAAACATCTTTGATTGAACCACAAATTCAAGAGCGAGCAGCGCTGCATAATGGAGATCGCGATGCTGGCGTTGCCGATATTCTTAGAGAGAAACAACCAAGCATGCGCATGTCTAAGACTTCAGATGTCGGTGAATTGGCGCTCTGGTTATGCAACAAGGCGGCACATAACATCACCGGAACAGCATCTCCCATAGATGGCGGATGGTCTGCGCAATAATTAGGAAATGAGACGCTTCCCCTTATTATTTGCATTCCTCTTTATCTTTTCAAGTTCTGCAGCAGCCGCGCCGATATATACATTTCCAGTTGCTGATTGCGCAGTTAAGTATGCCCGTTCACATCATGATTATCCGGCAACTGACATTTTGGCGAAAAAGGGTTGCGCTTTTGTATCTCCGATTAATGGTGTGATCGAAGATGTAATGAAGATAGATAATTGGAACGGTAAAACGAATTTAGGAGAAGATCGCGGCGGACTTTCTATTTCATTGATTGGTGATGATGGAGTCAGATATTACGGTTCACACCTTTCAAAAATACTTCCAGAAATAGTTACTGGGCTTCGGGTAATTTCGGGGCAAAAACTTGGCGAGGTTGGCGCAACTGGTAGCGCTAAGGGAACTTCACCGCATCTGCATTTTGGAATTTCCTACCCAACGAAAGCTGGGGATTGGAAAATCAGAAGAGGCGTTGTTTACCCATGGAAGTATTTGGATTCATGGA
>CAZMNB010000012.1:0-12569 GCA_964567545.1 uncultured Bifidobacterium sp.
CCCAAGATGAAGCGCTTTATTTTCACAGAGCGCAACGGCATCTACATCATCGATATCCAACAATCGCTTGCTTTAATAGATCAAGCATACGATTTCGTAAAAGATGCAGTCGCTAAAGGCGGACATATTCTTTTCGTTGGAACTAAGAAACAAGCACAAGAGCCAATAATTAGCCAAGCAGCACGAGTTGGGATGCCACATGTAACTGAGCGTTGGCTCGGTGGCATGCTGACCAACTTTCCAACTGTATATAAGCGCGTACAACGTCTCAAAGAATTAGAAGCGCTAGAAGCCTCTAACGATCAACTCCTAACTAAAAAAGAACTTCTCTTAATGAAGCGTGAACGCATCAAACTATTTAAAAACCTTGATGGAATTCGCAACATGACTAAATTGCCGGCAGCTATTTGGGTTGTGGACACCAAGAAGGAACACCTTGCGGTTGCGGAAGCGCACAAGCTTGGAATTCCAGTTATCGCAATCTTGGATACAAATTGCGATCCGGACGAGGTTGATTACAAGATTCCTGGTAATGACGATGCAATTCGTTCTGTAACGCTATTAACTCGGGTAATTGCAGATGCCATTGCGGCTGGTTTGCAAGCACGTTCTGCAATTGCCGCAACTAAAGAAGCAGCCGCAGAAGCAGCGCGAGCAGGCGCAGAATCTGTTGGAAGTGGAGAACCGCTAGCTGATTGGGAAAAAGATTTACTTGGCGCAGCAGCAACTGAAGTCGTAGCAGAAGCACCAGCTGCAACTGGTGAAAGTGCAGGCGCATAAGTGGCGTATACAGCTGAAGATGTAAAGAGATTACGCGAAGCAACCGCGGCCGGAATGCTCGATTGTAAGAAAGCCCTTGATGAATCCGGTGGCGATTACGAAAAAGCAATTGAAATTATTCGGGTTAAGGGTCAGAAAGGCATCACCAAGCGTGAAGGCCGAACTACTTCAAATGGTTTAGTTGCTGCAAAAGCTGATGGCAACACTGCTGTGATGCTCGAACTTAACTGCGAAACAGATTTCGTAGCTAAGGGCGATCGATTCCAAGCAGCTGCTAATGAATTACTTGAACAACTTTTTGCAACCAAGATCAACGATGTAGCTGGGTTCTTAGCGTCAAAGTTAACTTCTGGAAAAACTGTACAAGAGCAGATTGATGAAGCAAATGCGACGCTTGGAGAAAAAGTTGAACTTCGCCGAGTGGCAGTTCTTGATGGCTCCCCAGTCGGTTTGTACTTGCACCGCACTAGTCCAGATCTACCACCACAAGTTGGCGTTGTAGTTCAATTGAGTAAAGCAAGTCCGGAAACTGGTAAAGATATAGCACAACATATTGCCGCGTTCTCGCCACAATACTTAAATCGCGAAGAAGTACCAGCTGACTTAGTCGAAAACGAGCGTCGTCTTGCAGAAGAGACAGCTCGCAACGAAGGCAAGCCAGAGGCAGCAATTGCCAAGATCACCGAAGGTCGAGTTACTGGATTCTTTAAAGATGTCACGCTCCTTGAGCAGGCATTTGCGAAAGATCAGAAGAAATCGGTCCAACAGGTTCTAGATGAGGCCGGAACTACTGTGTCTGCCTTTCACCGATTCCGCGTTGGTCAGTAACCTTTCCCTAGGGACTTAACGAAACTGATTAAGTAAGAGAAGTTAAGAAAGGAGCACTCAAGATGGCTAGCAATCGAAAAAGCTATCGTCGAGTGCTCCTTAAACTTTCTGGTGAAGTTTTTGGTGGCGAAAAAGGAATCGGTGTTGATCCCGATGTCGTGCATGATGTCGCAAACCAAATCGCAGATGTAGTTAGAAGTGGGGTAGAGGTCGCCATCGTCGTTGGTGGTGGTAATTATTTCCGTGGCGCAGAGTTACAAACTCGGGGGATGGATCGCGCTCGCGCGGACTATATGGGCATGCTCGGCACTGTCATGAACTGCTTAGCGCTCCAAGATTTTCTAGAAAAAGAAGGAATTGATACTCGCGTTCAAACCGCAATCGCAATGGGACAAGTTGCCGAACCTTATGTGCCACGGCGTGCAATTCGTCACTTAGAAAAAGGTCGCGTAGTTATATTTGGTGCTGGCGCTGGAATGCCATTTTTTACAACCGATACCGTTGCTGCTCAGCGCGCACTTGAAATCGGAGTAGATGCGTTATTGCTTGCTAAGAGCGGTGTTGATGGGGTTTATAGTGCAGATCCTCGTAAAGAAAAGAACGCGACTAAATATGAAACCATTTCATATGATGAAGTCTTAAGTAGGTCGCTTGCGGTTGCTGATGCCGCTGCATTTGCGCTCTGCCGCGAAAATAATTTACCGATTGTGGTATTTGATTTAATGAGAACCGGAAATATTGCACGGGCTGTTGCTGGTGAAAATATCGGGACCATCGTTTCTTGAAAGTTTTCCAATAAATAAAAAGGAGCAAAATGTCGGAGCTAGCCGCAATTACAAGTGACACAACGGCCAAGATGAATAAGGCTGTAGATGTGGCAAAGGAAGATTTCGCGAGCATCCGTACCGGCCGTGCCCACCCTTCAATGTTCGGAAAAATTATGGTGGATTACTACGGTACTTATACGCCACTTTCACAATTAGCTTCGGTACAAGTTCCAGAAGCCCGGATGGCTTTAATTACGCCATACGACAAAGGAGCAATGGCTTCAATTGAAAAAGCGATACGAGAATCAGATCTAGGCGTAAATCCTGGAAATGATGGCGGTGTAATCCGAATCAATTTTCCACAATTAACTGAAGAGCGTCGTAAGGAATTTATCAAAGTTGCTAAGCATAAAGCTGAAGATTCTAAAGTTTCTCTCAGAAATATCCGTCGTAACGCGAAAGAAGCGATGGAAAAATTGGAAAAAGATGGCGTAATCGGTAAAGATGATTTAACTCGTTCCGAGAAAGATTTAGAGAAAATCACTTCAGATCATGTTGCAAAGATTGATGAATTGCTCAAGCACAAAGAGGTTGAACTTCTCGAAGTTTAGAGAAGTATAAATATGTCGGATCTGCACTCTTTAAACGAAGCAATTAATAAGAAAGCCGGGCGAAAGCTGCTGCCTTCAATTCTGGTGTCACTTAGTTTATTGGTGCTTATTTTTATCACTATGAAGTACCTGCCAATCGCATTTGCTGGCGTGGTTACCGTTGCAGTTCTACTCAGCGTTCGCGAATTAACTCGGGCTTTTAAGACTGCAGAATTTCAAGTATCTCTCCTTCAATTATTGCTAGCAACTGTCGCGCTAATGGTTTCAACTTGGTTTGGTGGGGTTGCTGGACTTGCAGTCTCGACCGCGTTAATTCTGCCAATTCTTTACTTCTCAATTCTGTTAAGAGGTATTACGGGTTTTGTTAAGAACTCCACTGCCGCGACCTTTACTTTGCTTTATCTTGGATTTCTTGGCGGTTTTATATTGCTATTAGCCAGACCTCATCATGGCCTAGAAAATGTTGCAACTTTAGTCATCTTGGTTGGTTGTAACGATACTTTTGCCTACATTTTTGGGGTACTACTTGGAAAACATCCACTTGCAGCAAAGATTAGCCCAAAGAAAACATGGGAAGGTTTTGTTGGAGGTTTAATCTTTACAGCTGTTGGTGGCGCGTTATCGTTTAATTATTTGCTTGGCTATAACCCAGTAATTGGTGGGATGGTTGGAATTCTGGCGGTGGTTACCGCCACTGTGGGGGATTTAATTGAGAGCGCGTTAAAGCGCGATTTAGCGATTAAGGATATGGGCTCAATACTTCCAGGCCATGGCGGAATGTTAGATCGATTAGATTCGGCGCTACTTACCGCGCCATCCCTCTGGTTTGTGCTCGAATTAATCAAGCGCTTCACATGAGTGAAATTAAATTAGTTTTCGAAGAGCCAAAGCAGCGAAAGAAAGCGCCTCAGCATTTAGCGGATCTTTCACCAGAAGAACGTCGCGTAAAAGCAATTGAATTGGGTCTTCCTGCCTTCCGTGCCAACCAGATTGCAACCCATTACTTCACTCACTTTAGTGATGACCCAGAAACTTGGACCGATATCCCAGCAACAATGCGTCCGATGATTGCCGAACACTTCATGCCTAGATTAATCACTTTAGTTAGATCGGTAGATTGCGATAACCGGAAGACTAGGAAAGATTTATGGAAATTGCATGATGGCGTTTTAGTTGAATCAGTAATTATGCGTTACAAAGATCGCACTACAGTTTGTATTTCATCGCAAGCAGGGTGTGGCATGAACTGTCCTTTCTGTGCGACTGGTCAAGCTGGGTTAACTAGAAACCTAACTGCAGGGGAGATTACGGCGCAGATTGTTGCCGCAGCAAAAGCTTGCAACGACGGCGAAATTGGTGATGGTCCAACTCGGCTTTCAAATGTGGTTTTCATGGGGATGGGTGAACCACTTGCTAATTACAATCCAGTTCTTCGGGCCATTAGAAATATAATTTCGCCTAACCCAGATGGACTCGGTATCGGTGCGCGATCAGTGACTGTTTCAACAGTTGGATTAGTCCCAGGTATTGAAAAGTTGATGAAAGAAGATATTCAAGTAACGCTCGCAATCTCACTTCACACACCTGACGACGAACTCCGTGACACTCTAGTGCCAATTAATTCTCGTTGGAAAGTTAAAGAGGTATTAATGGCCGCCGATGCGTACTCTGATAACACCGGTCGTCGTTACTCCATCGAATACGCGATGATTCGAGATATTAATGATCAAGCTTGGCGAGCCGATTTACTTGGTCGGCTATTAAAAAATCGTGATGCCCATGTCAATTTGATTCCACTCAATCCAACCCCAGGCTCTAAGTGGACTGCATCTAGAAAGAAAGATGAGATGGAGTTTGTAAAAATATTGGAAGATTACGGAGTTACGGTAACGGTTCGTGATACGCGCGGTCGCGAGATTGATGGTGCTTGTGGCCAATTAGCCGCCGCGGAAAAGGTTTAAACCAGGGGTTTTAACTTTCAGTTTGACCCTGTAAATTCGGATGTGTAACCAAGAGAAGGGTTAGGAATGAAAACTCTAAATAATTTCATCAACGGCAAGAGCGTTCCAGCCACCAGTGGAAAAACTTCAGATTTAATTAACCCAGCAACTGGCAAAGTCTTCGCTAACGCACCTATTTCCAGCGCTGCTGATGTTGATAGTGCTATGAATTCTGCTGCCAAAGCATTTGAAGATTTTCGGGATTCCACACCAAGCGAACGTCAAAAAGCTTTACTAAAAATTGCTGACGCAATCGAAGCTCGCTCGGATGAATTAGTTGCGCTAGAGAGTGAAAACACTGGGAAACCGCTCGCAATCACTACTTCCGAAGAAATCCCGCCAATGTTAGATCAAATTAGATTTTTTGCCGGCGCTGCCCGAAATTTAGAAGGTCGTTCTGCTGGTGAATATATGCGCGGTATGACTTCTTTTATCCGGCGTGAGCCAATTGGTGTGTGCGCACAAGTAACGCCTTGGAATTATCCAATGATGATGGCGGTTTGGAAATGGGCACCAGCTATTGCCGCTGGAAATACAGTTGTATTAAAACCAAGCGACACAACTCCAGCATCAACGGTTTGGATGGCAGAGCTAATGTCGGAATTTTTGCCAGCAGGCGTATTCAACGTTCTTTGCGGTGATCGCGATAGTGGTCGGGCACTAATTGATCACGCAATTCCACAAATGGTTTCAATTACGGGATCAGTCAGAGCTGGCATGGAAGTTGCCGGATCTGCAGCGAAAGATTTAAAGAAAGTCCACCTTGAACTTGGTGGCAAAGCACCGGTAGTTGTATTTGATGATGCAGATCTTGAAGCAGCAGCTGAAGCTATTGCGATTGCTGGTTATTTCAATGCGGGCCAAGATTGCACAGCGGCCACTCGAGTCTTAGTTGAAGCGAGCGCATATGAAGATATGGTCGCGCTTTTAACCGACCAAGCCAAGAATAAAATTGCCATCGGAATGCCTGACCAAGATGTGCTAGTTGGTCCAGTAAATAATGCCAATCAATTGGCGCGAGTGAGCGACTTCTTCAATCGCACCCCAAGTCATGCCACGGTGCAAGCTGGTGGCGTAGCGTTAAAGCAACCAGGCTATTTCTTCCCGCCAACAGTGGTATCGGGACTTCGCCAAGATGATGAAATGATCCAGAATGAAATTTTCGGACCAGTAATTACAATCCAGAAATTCTCCGATGAAGCTGAAGCCATTAAAAGCGCCAATGGTGTGAAATATGGGCTCGCCTCCAGTATTTGGACTAAAGATCATGGTCGAGCCATGCGCCTTGCCCGAGCCTTCGACTTCGGATGCGTCTGGATTAACACCCATATCCCAGTAGTGGCAGAGATGCCACACGGTGGGTTTAAACATTCGGGATACGGCAAGGACCTTTCCCAATATGGCTTCGAGGATTACACCAGAATTAAACATGTCATGACTAACCTCAACGCCTGATATTGGTTGTAAAGTCCGTTCAGGAATTTAAATCGCCACTTCGAGTCAGAAAGTAGAGCCATGTCCGCCAATCAGAACGAGAAGTTAAGCCCAGTTACGAAATCAATTATCAACGCGCAAATGTCACGACGTGGCGTACTTGCTGGCGTTGGTGCAATTGGTGCGAGCGTGGCGCTCGCCTCATGTGGAACTGGCTCTAGTGAAACTGCAACTAAAACTGTTACAGATGTAAGCGATACCGAGAAAATTGTTCGGTGGGCGAGCTGGCCGTATTACTTAGATTTCGATGCGAAAACCAAGAAGTACCCAACCCTGGAAGCCTTTGCAGCAAAAACTGGAATAACACCTACTTATAAAGAAGATATCGACGATAACAATACTTTCTACGGCAAAGTGCAAGGTCAATTAAAAATCGGTGCTGATATCGGTTACGACGTTGTTACCCCAACTGACTGGATGGTTGATCGTTGGATTCAACTTGGTTATGCCGCAAAATTCGATGAAGCAAACATTCCCAATAAGACAAATATTCGCCAAATCCTAAGCGATGTTGGATATGACCAAGGTCGCCACTATTCACTAACTTGGCAATCAGGCTTTGCAGGTTTTGGTTGGAACACTCAAAAAATAAAGAATGGCGTTCATACCATTGATCAACTTTTTGCAAAGGAAAACAAGGGTCGAGTAATGGTGCTCTCCGAGCTCCGCGACACCGTTGGAATCATTATGCAATATCAAGGTGTAGATCCATCAAGTGCCTTCACCGAAGACCAATATATGAACGCAATCGATTTCCTGAAAGGAAAAATTGCAGATGGATTTATCCGCCAAGTAAAGGGAAATGCCTATACCGAAAGCCTGGTAAGCGGTGATGCCGTGGCCGTAATTGGCTGGTCTGGCGATCTCTTTGTTCTAAAAAGTGAAAACAACGGAAAATTTGACTTCGCCATCCCTGAATCTGGTGGCATGCTCTGGAGTGATAACGTACTTATTCCGTCGACTTCCGCACATAAGAAGAATGCTGAAGCCCTAATTAACTACTACTACGAACCAGCAGTAGCTGCTCAAGTTGCTAAATTTGTTAATTACATCTGCCCAGTCGAAGCTGCACAAGCAGAACTTGAAAAAACTGACCCTAAGTTAGCCGCAAGTCCTTTTATATTCCCAGATGCTGCAACACTGGCCAAGGTAAAAGTTTTCCGCGCGCTCACCACCGACGAAAGCACCAAGTTCCAAGCAGCTTTTGATGAAGCCACGGGTAACTAAGCTCTAATGTCCAACCTGAAAGTTTCAGATAGTAAAGGCGATTTACATCTAGACCGATTAACTAAGCGGTTTACCGATTTCACCGCAGTGGATGATCTTTCGCTTACAGTTCCACGTGGTTCATTCTTCGCGCTACTTGGTCCTTCAGGCTGTGGCAAAACCACAACGCTACGGATGATTGCTGGGCTAGAAGAACCAACTCAAGGCATGATTTCCATTGGTGAAACTGATATCACGACTGCAAAACCATATCGCCGTCCAGTAAATACCGTCTTTCAAAACTACGCGCTCTTTCCGCACTTAACAATTTTTGAAAACATTGCATTCGGTCTACGCCGTCGTGGTGTTAAAGACGTTAAGAAAGATGTAGATAATGTTTTAGAGTTGGTAGAACTTGGCCACCTTGCAGAACGAAAACCAAACCAACTATCGGGCGGCCAACAACAACGAATTGCGGTGGCACGAGCCATCGTTAATAAACCAGAAGTACTACTTCTAGACGAGCCGCTTGGTGCACTTGACCTCAAACTTCGCCGCCAGATGCAGATTGAGTTGAAGCGAATTCAGATGGAAGTTGGCATAACTTTCATTCACGTAACACATGATCAAGAAGAGGCAATGACGATGGCAGATACCATCGCTGTTATGAACGAAGGTAAAATTGAACAGTTAGGTTCACCAGCCGAACTTTATGAATCACCAAAAACTGCATTTGTCGCTAACTTTCTCGGTCAATCTAACTTGATTAAAGGCAGAGTTAGTTCGAGATCTGGAAATAGCGCCTCAGTAAGAATTCATGGAATTGATATCGAAGTTCCCATTTCGCGCATGGCAACTTCGAGTGATTCAGTTCTAATTGGTATTCGACCCGAGAAGTTAAATATCAATTCAAATAGCCAGAATTCCATCGGAAATGGCACCGTAACCGATGCCTCTTTCGTTGGGGTTTCAACCCAATATTTAGTTCGGACCTCATGGGGCGAAGAGTTAGTGGTTTTTGAACAAAATGATGCAGGCGCGCCAGATATTAAAGTCGGGGATACCATCTCGCTCTCCTGGGAACCAGCACATACATTTGCACTCGATGGCGACCAAGATCTCTCTGCTGGTGCAGATGTAGATCAAGAAGCTGATTAATAAAGCTAATGGCATTTTTACATGCAACTGCGCATTCAAGTACGCCAGCCATTAAAAACGATGCTAAGAAACGCTCTCTAACACCTTATTTATTACTTCTGCCAGGCATGGTCTGGTTGCTCGGTTTCTTTGTTTTACCAATTGCCACGCTAGCAAGCACTTCAACCATGACTCGACCGGATGGTGCAAAAGTTGGAACTTACGTTCAGTCACTTCGTTTTCAGAATTATCTAGACGCTTTTAGCGCAAATAAAGAACAATTTTTTCGTTCATTTATTTATGCGGGAATCGCAACTTTACTAGCGCTTGCAATTGCATACCCGCTTGCTTACATGATCGCATTCAAGGCTGGAAAAATGCGAAGTTTTCTATTGGTACTTGTAGTTGCACCATTTTTCACCTCGTTCTTACTGAGAACCATTGCCTGGACTCAAATTTTAGGCGATGAAGGTCCAGTTGTAACTTTTTTAAAAGCTTTGCCATTTCTTAGCAATGAAATTCGTCTAACTTCTACACCCTTTGCGGTGGTATCCGGTTTAACTTACAACTTTTTACCATTTATGACGCTCCCGCTATATGCAAGCTTGGAGCGAATTGATCCAAGAACTTTAGAAGCGGCTGGCGATTTGTATGCAAATGGATTGACAACATTTAGGCGAGTCACAGTTCCCCTTTCGATGCCGGGCGTGGTTGCCGGAACGTTGCTAACTTTCATCCCAGCCGCTGGTGATTATGTAAACGCTTATCTATTGGGAAATCCAAATACTCGGATGATTGGTAATGTCATCGATTCGAGATTCTTTGCTATTGTCGATTACCCAACTGCTGCAGCGCTTTCATTCACTTTAATGGCTGCAATTCTAATTTTAGTAACACTTTATATCCGTAAATCTGGAACGGATGAATTGGTATGACAAAAAATGAATTAGCGCCAGCGCCAGCGCCCACTTTCTCACATCGCGCCTCCCGCTGGTTTACTCGTAATTTAATAAGAATTTATGCAGCACTTGCATTTATTTATCTCTTTATTCCAGTTGCCTACACATTCGCTTTCTCTTTTAATAATTCAGTAAAGAGCAATTTAGTTTGGAAAGGTTTCACGCTTAAAAACTGGAAAAATCCATGCGGTGCACCAGAAGTTTGTTCAGCGCTGGGTAACTCTTTAAAAATTGGTTTAATTTCAACGTTACTTGCAACCATTCTCGGCACCATGATTGCATTTGCACTTGGGCGTTATCGCTTCAAAGGTCGCTCTGCGATTAATCTCTTAATTTTCCTACCAATGGCAACGCCTGAAGTAGTTCTAGGCGCATCACTTCTTGCCATGTTTCTAAATTTTAAGATTAATCCAGGAATGACCACAATTATCATCGCGCACGTGATGTTCTGTATTTCTTTCGTTGTTGTGACCGTTAAAGCTCGGATCGCAAGCCTAGACCCGCGCTTAGAGCAAGCAGCGATGGATCTATATGCAAACGAGCGTGAAACTTTCCGATATGTAACTTTGCCACTCGTGATGCCAGGTATTGCTGGCGCTGCACTACTCTCGTTTAGCCTATCCTTCGATGATTTCATCATTACCAACTTCAACTCAGGTACGGTTGCTACTTTCCCTAAGTTTGTTTATGTATCTGCTGCTCGCGGTATTCCAGCTCAAGCGAATGTAATCGGTAGCTCGATGTTCTTCATCGCGTTATTCATAGTTGTCGCTGGTCAAATTATCGGCCGTCGCAGAAAACTTAAAAGTTAAACTAACTTAAGTTATAACGGAGAATTCGGTGTCCGAATTTTCTTTCTCCCACCCAGAGGTACCCATTCTCAATCCATAGCGAGGCGGGCCAGCGGAATTCAGTTTCGCTCTGTCCAGGTCGAAGATCTGAGGTATTTGTTCCAGTGCCAACGAAAGCATCCGGGGCGCTTCCACTCATGGCAGCTGTAATCGAACTCCAATAGAGAACGCGATGGAAACTTGTATCGGCTACATATAACGCATCTCCAACGGAGAGAGCATCTTGTGGCAAATTCATGGTGTATGAAACTTTTCCAGTCGGTTCAGCGCCAGCTTTCAAAGTCGCCACGCTCCATACCAAGATATGAGGTGCATTATAAAGACTTGCCGCGACCAAGTACTTACCATCAGATCTAATGCGATTTGCATCAGCAGTAAGTGTAAAATCGGGGCTATCAGTTTTCCCTGTAGGCAACCCAAGCCAAACATAAATCTTTTTCGCACCGCCATCTAGAATGTAAAAATATTTATCATCAACTGCAACGCGTAGGTGCATATCAAAAGTGATGCTTCCGATTGAATCCTTAATATTTAATATTGGAACCGCAGTTTTGGAAGTTGGGATACCTTCCCAAACTACAAAAGTTTTCTCGCCGGCTGCTGCATAAATTGACTTACCATCAAGCTTGCCAGTATCGGATGAATCTGGTTGAAAATCCATCGCAAGTAGTGGATTAGGATCATTTTGGTTCTGCATGCTCCAAACTAAATCAGGTTTTGCGCCACTAGTTGCTGGGATTTTTTTCCAAACATATATCGCACGATCGAAGTCACTATTGATTGCCATTGCGCCATCGAGAGTGGCAACTTGGGGATTGGTAATTAGGTAATTTGTTTTTAGTGGATTCTCCACCGGTGTGGTAATAGTTGTAGATGCTAAGCCAAGATAGAAATCAGGAGTTGCAGTAGCAGAAGGAATTCCTTTAAATACGGAGATACGATTGCCGTTATATTCGGTTACATACATGTAACCATTGACTATCTCAACATCACCACCATCACCACCTTCAAAATCAGTTTTTGAGGCTAACTGAGTTCCAATTGGTTTTGATGCTGGGAAGCTGGCAAATTCTTCTAAAGTTCTAGAGAGCAGATATGCCTTGCCTGTTGTGCGATCGAAACTACCCATCGGCCAGGCATAGTTTGAGTCTCCAGGAACAATCATGTAATTGGGTTTTGTTGTGGCAGAGGTAGGAAAAGTTGTGTAAACATGGATTCCTTTTTCCTCGCCGCATTTAGCGTTGTGATCGCCAGTCATAAGTACTGTGCCATTACTTACTAATCCACGAGGGGTCCCGATACATGTCGAAGCGCTGCCATCTATTGAAAATGATGGAGATTCAGAACCTGTTGTTGGAAAAGTATTCCAAAAAGATAATCTACTTTTGCCCGCCATTGATGCGACAACTCGGGTGCCATCTGACCATATTCCCCATGGCCAGGCATCGGCTCCCAAATCAATTGCATAACTTGCGCTAGCACCGGTACTGGTTGGCATCGATGACCAGACCAGAATTCTATTGTTATCGCTATCGGCAACTAAAAGTTTTCCAGTTGCAGTCACGATAGCATCGCTTGGCCAGTTACATTGGCTAAGCGAATTTCCACTTGTAGTACTTGTGGTACTCTGTTGGCAGAGCACAAAATCAGGCGCAGTTGTTGGATTAGTTGGAGCAGTTTTCCAAACCAGAATTCGATTATTTCCACGATCAACTAAAATTAAATTACTACCATCACTTGCCAACCCACTTGGATGATCTAATAGCGCAGTTCCACTAGTACTTGCATACCCCATCGCTGCTAAATAACTTGATGGGGATGCTCCTGATGAAATTTTCGTACCAGAGCTCGCAGTTAGTTCAGTATATGAAGAAGATATTTCGGTCGCAGAGCTCGAAGAAGATAGTGAAGGTTGTGGTTGTGGCTGCGGTTGTGG
>CAZMNB010000012.1:12669-12801 GCA_964567545.1 uncultured Bifidobacterium sp.
CGGTCGCAGAGCTCGAAGAAGATAGTGAAGGTTGTGGTTGTGGCTGCGGTTGTGGCTGCGGTTGTGGTTGTGGCTGCGGTTGTGGCTGCGGTTGTGGCTGCGGTTGTGGCTGCGGTTGTGGCTGCGGTTGTG
>CAZMNB010000012.1:12901-26054 GCA_964567545.1 uncultured Bifidobacterium sp.
GCTGCGGTTGTTGAGCAGTCGAAGCTGGCTTTGTTGCCACTCCCTTATCCCAAATAAGTTTCTTCCCACTTTTTATGCAGGTGTATTTCATACTGCTATCTATTTTTGTTATTCCAGCTTTGCTACAACTTTTTCCAGCGATGCTCGCAGGGTTTGCTACTTGTAGCGGGGTAAATGCAAATAAGAGCACCAAGAGGCCAAGCTTCTTTGGCCTTAGGCTCCGCATTGGAGAAAATTAGCAATTTTGCCTGATTATTTAAAGGGCTCAAGGGTTAATTTGCGACGGTTACTTTTGCTTGGGACGTTTTCGTGTGGCGTTACACTTTGCAGATGACCAACATCGGCAATATGTATGGCCCGAATTTTACCTTTCTTGGCGTCCCGGCATGTGATCTCGATAATCCCGGCAGTTACAAAGGTGCAGATGTAATTATTGTTGGCGCCCCAATTGATTCAGGGACATCGCATAGGTCTGGTGCAAAGTTTGGTCCGCAAGCAATACGCGGCACTGATTATTTACCACATGACGGCGAACGTCCCCACTTAGCTTTGCGCGTTGATGGTTTAAAAGATTTGAAAGTTTTCGACGCTGGTGATCTCTTAATGCCGCCGGGAGATTTAGTTGATTCATTAAAAGTTTTAGAGGCAGCGACTGAAACAATATCTAGAGCTGGAGCCATTGCAGTAGTTCTCGGCGGCGATCATTCAATTGCTTCCGCAGATGTAACCGGTATCGCCAACCACCGTGGTTTTGGAAAAGTTTCTATGATTCATTTCGATGCACATGCCGATACTGGTGATAATCAATTTGGTGCGCTCGTTGGACACGGAACTCCAATGCGACGGTTAATTGATTCTGGCGCGGTACGGGGCGATCGATTTTTGCAATTAGGTCTACGTGGGTATTGGCCAGATAACACAACTTTAAATTGGATGCGCGATCAAGGAATGCGATCGTATGAGATGACCGAAATTCATCACCGCGGTATGAAAGCAGTTTTAGATGAATCTTTTGTAACTCTTACCGATGGATGTGAAGGCGTATTTCTCTCTGTTGATATTGATGTGGTTGATCCCGGAATGGCTCCAGGAACTGGTACCCCAGAACCGGGTGGCATGACAAGTAGAGAGTTACTGGAAGCAGTTCGTCGGATTTGTTTGGAGTTACCTATCGTTGGCGTCGATGTTGTCGAGGTTTCGCCGCCATTTGATAGCGCTGATATCACCGCTATGTTAGCTAATCGAGTAGTTCTTGAAGCGCTTAGCGCAATAGCATTTAAGCGAACTGGTGGTGTTTATTCGCCAACTAGAAATTTACTAGACCGTTAATTCGCTTGCGCGATAGCTTTATCAAGTATTTCTAAAGCTTCAAGTAGCAAGTTTTCTGGCATAACTAACGGAGGTAGTAATCGAATTACGTTTCCGTAAGTTCCTGCGGAGAGAATTAACACACCATTTAATTGGCAATACTTAATGATTGAAGCAAGCGCGGTTGGGTTTGGTTCAATTCCACCCGGCAAGACTAATTCGATCGCTTGCATAGCGCCGCGACCACGGACTTCACCGATGATTGGGTATTTCTGCTGCATACCAAGTAGTGATTCCCGCATAATTTTTCCGAGCTGGAGTGCGCGTTCGCAAAGTTTTTCTTCTTCGATTGTTGCAATTGCGCCTAGCGCAGCAGCGCAAGCGATAGGTGAGCCACCGTAGGTTCCACCTAATCCGCCAGAATGAATAGAATCCATAACATCTGCACGACCAGTCACAGCAGCAAGTGGTAACCCACCCGCAATCCCTTTGGCGGTGGTAATTAAATCTGGAACCACACCTTCATCCTCGCTAGCAAACATCACGCCAGTTCTAGCAAAGCCAGTTTGAACTTCATCTGCGATAAAGAGTGCACCATTTTCGGTGCAGAATTTAGCAAGGCCAGCAATGAAACCTTTAGGTGGAACAATAAATCCACCTTCTCCTTGAATTGGTTCGATGACGATTGCAGCTAATCGATTTAAGCCAATTTCTTTTTCAATTTTATGAAGTACCAATTCGAGCGCTTCATTCGCGCAATTCTCGGCTCCGCCCGGCCATCGGAATGGGTAAGCCATCGGCATGCGATAAATTTCTGGAGTGAATGGTCCGAAACCATCTTTGTAAGGCATATTTTTTGCGGTCATTGCCATCGTTAAGTTAGTACGACCGTGATAACCGTGTTCAAATACAACTACTGCTTCACGCTTAGTAAATCTGCGGGCGATTTTGACTGCATTCTCTAGCGCTTCCGCGCCAGAGTTGAATAGCGCAGATTTTTTCTTGCCAGATCCTGGAGTTAAACGATTTAACGCTTCGCAAACTTCTATGTATCCCATATAAGGAGCGACCATAAAACAGGTGTGGGTGAACGCTTGAACTTGATCAATTACATTTTTGACTACGCGGTCAGCGCTATTTCCAACGCTAACTACGGCAATACCTGAACCCATATCGATAATGGAGTTTCCGTCAATATCTACGATAACTCCGCCACCTGCTTTTTCAACTATTACCGGGATGGTCATGCCAAGCGCGGCTGAAACTGCATCGCTACGGCGTTGCATAAAAGCTTGGGATTTTGGACCTGGGATAGCAGTTACTAATTTACGAACTTGCGGAATTTTTGGGCCAGTAGACATGGCTCGATTCTAGCGCGAATTTATGAATATTTAAGCGCGTGATTGATCGCTCCATAAACGGGTAAGTCATCGAGAACTTCCATTTTAGCGTTTGGCAACACATTAATAATCTCATTATTAAAAACATCATCAAATAGCGCTGAACCAGATGTGTGCAATCCGCCGGCTCTAACCACTTTAAAAGGATGTCCATCAAATGAAAGTTGTTTTGCGATCCCAATCACATCTTCTGCATGTTGTTTTGCAACGGCTTTTACAATCTCAGCACTTGCTTGGTCACCATCGTGTGCTAACTCAAAAATTAGGGGAGTACGATCTTCTTCAAAGCGAAGCCCACCGCGAGTGTGCGCTTCGAAAAATTCCATCACATCAGTAAAGCCAAAGAGCGCTGGGATCTGTGTGGATAGAACTGAGTGCGGACGTTGGCCATGAATTTCCATCGCGATTCGGTCTAGCGCCATACCAATTACTTGGCCAGCGCCACCAGCTTCGCCCATACGCATTCCCATGGTTTGAACTGACTTTCCATCATGTTGCCCGACAGTTTTTCCACCGGTTCCAGCAATTGAAGCTACGCCATTTCCATCTGGAATACCGGCATAAAGCGCAGCAAATGCATCATTAATTATGGAGACATTAGTCGTAAAACCAATTGCAGCAATTACTGGACGCATTAATGCAACATCAGATGGCCAATCTATTCCAGACATAGCAAAAGTTGCCTTTACTACTTCTTTCTTTACGGCACCAGCCTTGGCAAGCGCTTCAGTTATTACTAAATCAAGTGCAGATTGCGTTTTTGTTAAACCAACTCGCTCCCATTGCGCTGCACCGTTTCCAGCAATTGCAATAATTTTTCCAGATAAATCGGCAACACAGGCATCGGTTTTAGTTCCGCCAGCATCAATGCCTAGAATATATTTACTCATCAAAGCGCCCCAACAACCCGCGATGCACTTCTTTTAATCGCGCCCACACATCTTTTACTACATCAGCTTTTGGTCCAAGTGGATTAGAAACTAGCGCTCGAATTGCAGTTGCTTCATCACCTGATTGTGCAGCTTCAATTGTAAGAAGTTCAAAGTTTTTTACGCCGTCAACTAAAACCTTAATATCAGGCCGCATTGCCGACCCTGATAGAGCTTTAGCGCCATCTTTTGTGATGAGTGAAGGAAGTTCCATTACTACTTCGTTTGGAAATTCTGGGATGGCACCATTATTTCGAGTATTTACTACATGCACTCTGTGAGCATCTGAAGCAATATCCGCCATTAATTCGGCCGCTGAATCGGAATAGTAAGCCCCACCGCGGAGCATTAACTCATCTGGTTTAGTCTTTAAGTTTTCATCGCCGTATTTAATTAATAAATCCGCTTCTATTTTCATAACTTCAGAGGCACGAGTTGCTGCAGTTTTTTGAAAATTGATCCAAGCTTGCGTTTCATAGTAATAGAGCAGATAATAATTTGGGATGGCTTTAATTTTATCAATGGCATCGGGTGTCCAATGCGGTTCAGCATCTTGTGCGCCAGATTTCACAGTTAATCCTCGAAAACCTTGAATCACATCCAATGAGCGATCAATCCCACCAATTTTTGCGCCACGAACCCAGGAAAGATGATTTAAGCCAACGTAATCCATTTCGATTTCAGCGAATGGGACTTTAAGGGTATTTGCAATCTCGGTCTTAATATTCCACGGAACATTGCAGAGTCCAATAGTTTTTACTTGGGGCATAAGTCTAATCAATGCTTCGGTAATTAGGCCGGCTGGATTTGTGAAGTTTAACAGCGTTGCATTTGGAGATTCTTCAGAAATGACGTGCGCCAGATTTAACGCAACTGGGATAGTGCGAAGCGCCTTAGCAAATCCGCCAACCCCGACAGTTTCTTGCCCCACTAAATTGAATTCACGCCCTAACTTTTCATCCCGATCTCGTGCAGATTGAGTACCGATTCGAAATTGGCTAACTACAAAAGTGGTATCGCGGATTGCGCTTTTTAGGTCATCACCCCATGTAATTGAAATACCACCACCAGCGGCAATCGCCATACGCTCGGCAAACTTTCCAACTATTTCCAATCTTTCTTGATTGATATCGTGAAGATGGATATGAGTTATTGGTAACCGATCGCGGCGAGTAAGTACGCCGTCAATTAATTCTGGGGTATAGGTAGATCCGCCGCCAATCACTGCAAGTTTCATAAGTAGATTTCGCTATTGGCTATCTAGCAACTTCAAGAAGCTTTGTTGGGGAGTAATTTCCAGCCATTCGCTCTTCGAAAACCAAGTTGCACGCTATTTCAGTAGCTATTTCAATTGCGCCGATTAATACCGCACTATCGCCAAGTTTCGAAACTTCAATTTTCGGTGGAAATGGCAATATCTTCTGCAGCATAGAAGTGATTGGATCTAGCAATACATCTGCTTGGCGACCAATTCCGCCCGAGAGAATTACGAGTTCGACATCCACCACCGAAGCGATCCCAGCAATGTATAGGGCTATACGTGAGGCTTCTTCATTGACAACAGCAAGACCAAGTGAATCTCCTAGACGAGCTGCTTCAATAATCTTTTCATTTGAATAAGGAGTTTTTAACGATGTGCTTCGATACTTACTTGCAAGTTTCTTGGCTAATTCTGGAAGTAGGTCGGCTGAAGGGTTGGTTGCAGTTTTGTGGGTATCAAATGGATCTCCAAATGGAATGTAGAAAATTTCACCAGCCGCACCGCGATGACCGCGATGTAGTTCTCCATTAAGCACTAAACCAGAACCGATACCGGAACCAATTGAAAGGACGGCAAAGTTTTCCTTGCTATGTCCAAATCCATGCCCCTGTTCCGCAATTGTTACCAAATTTACATCGTTTTCGATCAGCGGGACTACTTTGAATTGTGCGGAAATTAATTTTCCTAGATTTACGCCATCTAAACTATCGATAGTTCCCGCAATTGTGACTTTCCCGCTTTTTTGTTCGATCACTCCCGGAGTTCCAACCACAATTGCTGCTACATCTTTTATTGAATGTTTAGTCGATTTTAATATTTGGTCAACACCATTTTTAATTGTTTCAAGGATTTCGGCTAGTGATAGTTTTTTAACTACAAAGCTCTCTTTGCTAAGTGTTTTACCGTTTAAATCTCCAAGAGCAACTCTTATAAACTTTGCACCGATATCAATACCTAGCCCAAGCTTTACATCGCTAACTGCTTCAAAAACTGATTTAGCGCGTTTTGAATCACTTTCGCCTGGGAAATATTCTTGAACCAACCCAGATTGCGTGAGCGATTTAAGAACCAAAGAAGTTGTAGGACGTGAGAGCCCGTTAATGCGAGCTATTTCAGCCGCATGGAGTGCGCCACTTTCTCGCAACCCATCTAAAACTCGACGCTCGTTGATAGCGCGCAGCATTGAAGGAATTGCAGGGGATTTACTTTTTTTCATTATCCCTTAACCCCAGTGAGTGTTACGCCTTCGATAAATACTTTCTGCGAGAAAAAGAAAATGACAATTACTGGAAGCATGAAGAGCGCCGAAGCAGTCATCAACATATTTCGATCAACATGGTGCAAGTTTTGGAATTGCGTTAAACCAATACCAAGTGTCCAGAGATCTTGGTTCTCAACTAGATAGAGTAGTGGTCCGAAGAAATCATTCCACGCACCTAGAAAAGCAAAGAGCGCAATTGCCATAATTGCCGGCTTCGCTAATGGAATTACGACCCTCATCATTAATTGCAACTCACTACAGCCATCGATGCGTGCCGCATCTGAAATTTCGTCTGGAATTGTGGCAAAGAATTGGCGGAGCAAGAATATAGAAAAAGCACCAGCAAAGAAGGCAGGAACGATTAATGGCAAGAAACCTGGGATCCAATGTAGTTTTGCAAAGATTACATAAACGGGAATCATCGTAACTTGGCCAGGCAACATCATGGTCGAAAGAATGATGATGAATGTCGTACTGCGGCCCTTCCATTGCAATCTTGATAATACGTAGGCAGGGGGGACGCTGGAAACCACGGTGCCAATCATGGTTAGCGTCGAAACAAAGAGGGTATTCATCGTCCAATGCAGGAACGGCACAGCTTGAAATACTTCAATGTAATTGTGCCAAATAAAAGGATTAGGCCAGAGCGCTCTAAGCGAGGCTTGGCGATAACTCATTAATGAGATCACAACTATTAAATAAAATGGCATCAGGAATATTGCGGAGAGTGCAATTAAAGTTGAATGGTTTGCAACTTCAAATAGGAACTTACGGCGACGGTGACGTATTTTGGCTTGGCGTGACTGTTTCGCCTGCGCGACTTCGCGCTCTAAAGTTATAGCGCTCATTTGAATAACGTTCCGTTCGGGTAATGAACCCATCGTTTTTGAGTGCGGAGCATTATTAGCGTACAAATTAAAGTGATTACCAGTAGCACCCAAGCAAGAGCCGATGCATAACCCATTTCATAGGCTTTGAAGGCTTCGAAATAGATATGTGTGGCATAGAAGTACATTGAATTTGAATAATCATTTACCTGTCCAGCGGCTACATAAGCTTGCGTGAAGTATTGCAAACTCCCAATGATGCCCGTGACTGAAGAGAAGAAGATCACGGGCGTCATTAGTGGGAGTGTTACATAGCGAAACTGTTGCCATGCGTTAGCACCCTCGAGGGCAGCAGCTTCGTAGAGTGATTTTGGTACATCGAGCAAGCCAGCCAAATAAATAATCATGGTGTCGCCGATTCCCCATAGGCCAAGAATGATTAATGCCCATTTTGACCATCGAGGATCGATAAACCACATCGGCGGATTCTTTATGCCAAGCGCTTCTAAGAATTTATTAATTGGGCCAACTGCCGGATTGAAAATGTACGTGAAAGACATAGTTGCAGCAACGGTCGGTACCATCGCTGGAATGAAGAAGAAAGTGCGATAGATATTACTGCCACGTTTAGGTTTTGTAAGGATCCACGCAGTAAATAAAGCAAAAGCTATCCGAAGTGGAATGCTTATTGCAGAAATCCAAAATGTATTTCCGATTGCTTTCCAAAAATCTGGATCTTCCTTAAACATTCGATAATAATTATCAAATCCAACCCACTCCGGAGTTTCTACGATATTAAATTTTGTAAAGGATTGATAAAAACTAGTAACCATCGGATATGCAGTAAAAAAAAGAAAACCCAGCACCCAGGGTGACATGCAAAGTGCGATGAAGACCCAAGGAGTTCGCAATTTTCTACTTTGCGGGACAGCTAAACCCGCCCCTCGCTTGTGCGAAGGGGCGAGTTTAGCTACTGCCGATAGTTGCATCGAGTTAGGGGTTAGCGATTTCTCGAAAGGATTCCAGATAACTTAGTTGCAGCCGCAGCAAGTCCTTCTTTGAGGTTTGTAGTTGTACCTGCTTGCCATGCAGACATGAAGTCATAGATAACGGCGTCATCTAAATGTTCACCAGCATTTGGGAGCAAGTGGTAACCAGAGTTTGCATTTGAGGCTATGTCATAGAAAGTCTGGTAAACGGCAGGGTACGTGATTTTTTTAGAAGCTAGCGAAGATTTAAGAACTGGTACTGAGCCATTTGCGTTTGCATAATCAGTAGCAAGAGTTTCATCAGTAGCTAGTGCCTTCATTACGATCCAGGCATCTGCAACGTTCTTGGAACCCTTTGAGATACCCATCAATTGACCACCAATAACGCCGCCACCATAAACTTTTGAAACGGATGCATCCACTGGAAATGGCGCAGTTCCAAAGTTCACCGAAGGTTTAGTACATGGGTTTAGCGCCCAGCCATCTGGATCGCAGAACATAGGTGCCATCCAGTCCGCATCAAGTTTCATCGCAACTCGACCAGTGATGAAATCATGTCCAGCGCCCCACTCATCACCGCGAGCGGCGACAAATTTGGTAAGCGCAGTACTACCTTTTTTGAAATCTCCGCCGCCGTAAACTTTAGCTATGAAATCATATTGCCATTGAAATGCTTTAGCCCACTTAGCATCTGTAGCGAAACCAGGTGATCCATCTGCGTTATACCAACGAGCATTGAACATATAACCAAGCCACATTGCATCCATTTCAAAGCCATAATATCCAGCCCAAGGAACGAATCCTGCAGTTTTAATATTTCCAGCGCTATCAAAGGTAGTTAGCTTCTGAGAATAAGTTAGTAGATCAGCTGTTGTTTTTGGCGCTGTTTTAAAACCAGCTTTGGCTAATAAATCTTTGTTGTAATAGAAACCAAAAGATTCAGTTGCAATTGAAGGCAAGGCGCAACGTGTATGGCCAGAGATTGAATACTTAACCGAAGCGGGTGTAAATACTTGGTCAATTTTCAACCCATTACGGCCCGCAACTAACGTGCTTAAGTTCTGCCATGCACCAGTTCCACAGAACCAACCTAAGTTTCCAGCGCCGCTGGAAACTGAGATATCTGGACCAGTTCCGGAATTGATTGCCGCAAGCGATTTAGCCATATCGACATCGCCGACTGACTTAATGGTTAAGCCGAGATTTGCTTTCTCAATTCGCGAAATCGCAGCGTTCCATTTTGCAAGGTTGTCGCCGCTATACGGAGACCAAACTGTTACAGTTCGAGTTGCCGCGTTGGCAGAAACTCCAGAACCGATAATTGCCCCACTTAAAAGTGCGATTGCACCGAGCGAAGCGATTAATCTTTTTAAATTCATCTAACTTCCCCTATCGAGTAACTTCGGCAGTCCGAACGAGCGCATCTCGTTCTGTTAGGAAACCTACCGCTTTGTGTTAGGATACCTTACAGCAACAACCCAATCGGTCAAGGGGTCAACATTGAAGGTTTTCCGTGTCAAATCGCTTTTAGCATTTATCGCCGCGCTATCTCTATTGACCAGTTGCGGAAATGGCGAAACCAAGCTTGAAGGCGTTCTGGTTTTCCATACTTATACCGATTACAACGCTTGGGACTCGCAATTAAAGTTACTTGACCTAAAAACTGGAAAGCTAATAATCCTTAGCGAAAAATGGAACGTAATTCACGCTATCAACGGACATTTTTCACCCGATGGTAAACATCTGACATTTATGGGTTCAGCAAAAGGTTTAACCGAGCCGGATTGGGATGTTTTTGTTTCTAATTGGGATGGTCAGAAATGGGTGGAGCCAGTAAATCTAACTGGACCAAATGGGAAGCGTGATGAAGATCCGAAGTTCAATCCAAATAATAAAACTGTTGTATATAAAGAAGACGGCGTACTTGCAACCATCAATATTGATCGTACGAATTTAACCTACTTAACCATTGGCGAAGCTGAATCATCCATGCCATATTTTGCGCCAAACGGGAAGGATATTCTTTTCGAACGTAATGGTGAAATTTTGTTGTTGAGAGATGGAAATACAAAAGTTTTATCTGGAAGTTCAGGATTAAAAACATACTATCCAATTGGAGTTGATGATAAGAAATTTCTCTTTACGCAGATCCAAGAGAATAAGCATGATCGAATCATGTGGGGTTTCTATAATGGATCTGAACCAAAACCTCTATTTTTTGATTCCGAAGCTTTCGACACATCCGATGCATTTCCATACAAGGATGGCACAGAATATATGTTCACCGTATCGGGAGATTCTAAAGTACCACTTGGCGGATATAACTTGATGTTAGTTGATTTCAAGAAACAAACTTCTAAGAATATTGATGATTACTTTGGCAAAGTTAATACTGACTTACAAGAACTGGGTCCAGCCTGGTCAGGGACAGCACACTTTCCACAGCGCCGCTAATCGCGTTAATCCCGCTAATCCCACTCTTCCCAATCCGTTAAAAGATGGAGTTTTACCCATTAACTGAGAAGATGTCTCCATGCGCGAGATCGTGATTCTAGGATCGACTGGATCAATCGGGCTACAGGCTCTGGAGATAGTTGCCACAAACCCCGGAAAATTTAGAGTCGTCGGTTTAGCTGCGGGTTCCAAGAATATCGAACTATTAATTGCGCAAGCGAAAAAATTCAACGTTCCGATTGTTGGCACTACTGCGGACAGTTCCGCGATAAAGGATGGCATTGCCGGCTTAAACGTTATTGATGGTCCAACTGCGGCTGCTCAAATTGCATCAATTCCGTGTGACGTTGTGTTGAATGGAATAAGTGGATCAATCGGATTAGAACCAACGCTATCTGCACTTGCTGCCGGAAATTTAGTTGCGCTAGCAAATAAAGAATCTTTAGTTGCAGGTGGCGATTTAGTAATGGCATATGGCCGAGATCGGATAATTCCAGTCGATTCTGAGCACTCGGCTTTGTATCAATGCTTGCTTGCTGGAAAATTAAGCGATGTTAAGCGAGTTATTCTAACGGCGAGTGGTGGTCCATTTAGAGATCGAAGTGATCTTTCTACAGTGACCGTTGCAGAGGCTCTAACTCACCCAACTTGGAACATGGGTAATGTGGTAACGATTAATTCTGCAACGTTGGTTAATAAAGGTTTAGAAATAATTGAAGCCCATTATTTATTTGAAATGCCATATGAGAAAATCGATGCTGTTATCCATCCACAATCGGTGATTCATTCAATGGTGGAATTTAGCGATGGCTCAACTCTGGCACAAGCCAGTCCACCAAATATGAAAGGTCCAATTGGATTTGCCCTGGGATTCCCAAATCGAGTTTCAGATTTGATAGCGCCGATTGATTGGAGAGTAAAACAAAATTGGAGTTTTGAGCCAATTAATAATGAAAAATTTCCAGCAATAGATTTAGCTCGCAGATGTGGTGATTTAGGCGGTGGTACCACCGCAATATTTAATGCCGCTAACGAAGTTGCGGTAGCCGCGTTTCTTGAAAGTCGCATAAAATTCACAGCAATTGTGGATAGCATCGAAACCGTGTTGCAAAAAATCGGAGCCGGTGCCCCAATAAGATTACGAGATCTAAAAGATGTCAGCGCTATCGAGAATGATGCCCGACGAGTAGCTCGTGAAACGTTAGGGGTTTAAGTGGGAATTCTTGGAGTAATTGCTTTTGTAGTTGCACTGCTGTTTTCGGTAATGGTCCATGAATTCGGTCATTACATAACGGCAAAACGATATGGCATGAAAGTAACCGAATTCTTTCTAGGATTTGGAAAGCGAATTTGGTCTACTACTAAGGGTGAAACTGAATTTGGCATCAAAGCCATTCCTGCAGGCGGTTATTGCAAAATTGTGGGGATGTCACCACGAGAAGAGCTAGCTAACGAAGATAGTGATCGTGCTTTCTATAAAGCATCTTCTAAACGACGCCTAGTTGTATTAGGTGCGGGTTCATTTAATCATTTTGTTTTGGGAATCTTATTGCTTTTTGCGCTAATTGCTGGCTTAGGAACTTCCCAAATCTTGCCAATCGTTGAAGAGACGCTGCCGTGTATAAGAACGACGGAAGCTGTGTGCACCTCAAGCTCTGCAACGTCACCTGCCTATCTTGCTGGCATTTTGGCAAGTGATGAGATTGTAGGTGTAAACGCCAAAGAAAATATGAAATGGTCCGAAATTGTTCCAATAATTAGAGAGTCGGCTGGCAAAGAAATTACGCTATCGATTCTGCGCAATGGTGAAAAACTCTCAATTGCAGTAACTCCGGTTCAAATCACGGTAGATGGAAAGAGTTGGGGAATAATTGGGGTTAGAAATAAGGTCGGCTTAGTTCGAGAGCGCCCAATTACCGCAGGTAAAGAGACCGCTTTAATTACTAAAGATCTAGTCGTGGGTTCAGTAAAAGCTTTAATTTCACTACCGACTCAAATACCCGCGCTAGTTCGCCAAACATTTGGTGGCGAGAAGCGAAACTCTGAAGGTTTAGTTGGTGTTGTGGGAGTAGCGCGAGTTTCAGCTCAGACTGCAAGTAGCGGTGCGCTAACTTTCCCGGAAAAAATAGCTTCCTTTGTTCTGATTATCGCAAGCTTGAATATATTCGTCGGTATTTTTAATTTATTACCGATTCTGCCGTTAGATGGCGGACACATGGCGGTTGCGGTTATTGAAGGAGTTCGCCGCAAAATTGCACTTGCTCGAAGAAAGAGTGACCCAGGACCAATTGATGTGGAACGGTTAACTCCAATTACGATGGTGGTCTTTGGCCTCCTTGCTGCGTTAACGTTATTGCTGCTTGCTGCTGATATTTTCAATCCGATTTCACTTGGACTTTAGGGCAGAATAGGCAGATGACCGATCTAGGAATGCCAAGCGCGCCACCGCCAACACTTGCGCCTCGTCGTAAATCTAAGCAATTAAAAGTCGGCAGCGTTTTAGTTGGTGGCGATGCACCGGTAAGTGTGCAATCAATGTGCACCACGCTAACTTCTGATGTAAACGCAACTTTGCAACAGATTGCAGAGTTGACTGCTTCCGGATGCCAGATTGTGCGAGTAGCGGTACCTAGTCAAGATGATGCTGATGCACTGGCGCAGATTGCTAAAAAATCACAGATTCCAGTAATTGCAGATATTCACTTTCAGCCAAAATATATTTTT
>CAZMNB010000013.1:0-25883 GCA_964567545.1 uncultured Bifidobacterium sp.
GAACTCAATACCGGCTCTCAAGTCGGCTTCACTATATGGTATTTCTCGAACTGGAAAATCTTGGCCAAGTTGAAATGCAAACTCACATTCACATAACCGGTAATTTACAAAGAACTCAGATGGCACTTCCGCAGGACTTTTCATAATTGATCTTGTAAACAACCGCCCAGGAGATGGGCTTGGAATATTTTCAGCTTTACGAACATCTAAACTTGCGGCGCCGACTTTCCAACCAGCACCTTTCCAGCCGAGCGCGTACTCCAACTTCAAAATTACTTCTTCCATCGATTTCCAAGATCGTGCGCGTAATCGCTCTGGCATAATTACTGGAGTTCTGGTTTTTCTGCCATTTGCAATTAATTCGACGACTTCTTCTACTTCTGCCGGCGTTAAATCGCTTTCACGCGGTGATGGAATGGAACCGCCCGGCGGTGTCGGGCCATGAATAAGACGACCTCGATCGCTTAAATAATCTAACCGCGGCTTATCTTTGTTGGCTCTAATTAATTTAAGTTGTTCAATTTCATATGCACTCATAATTGTTTTATGTTAACAGGTGAAAAAATAAATGGATAGAGCCGTAATTACCTTAAAAAGAGGGCATTGAGCCGTTTGGTTGTGAACCAGAGCCCAAGGGCAATCATCACAATAAAGTAAGCAATGTGTCCCAAGATTGAGCTATTGATTTGGCCAAGCGTTAAACCTCTAATTAACGAGATTCCATGCCAAAGCGGTAATATTTTTATAAACCATTGCACAATCTCTGGATAAACTGTAAGTGGGAAGAAAGATCCAGAGAAAAGAAACATCGGCAGCATCAACATATTTATATAGTTCATCTGCTGGAAAGATTTCATATAAGAAGTAGCTGCCATACCAAATGAAGCAAAACCAAATGCAATTAATACTGCGGCCGGAATTGCGAGAAGTCCCCACCAATTTTCAATTAATCCGAGTGGTGTTACAACAATCATGAAACCAATTGCGTACATAAGACCGCGAAGTAGCGCCCACGCAATTTCACCGAGCGCAACATCAAGTGGCCCTAAAGAGGTTGCAAGCATTCCTTGGTAAAGTTTGCTTTCATTTATTTTCCAAAAAACGTTCCAAGTTGAATCGTAGATGGCACCATTCATCGCACTAGTTGCTAGTAATCCTGGTGCAATGTAGGCCGCGTACGAAATTGTGGAACCATCTACTGCAGTTATTCCGCCGATTAAGGCGCCGACACCAAAACCAAAAGAGAAAAGATATAAAACTGGTTCTACAAAACCCGATAACACAACTAGCCAAGCAGAGGACTTGAAGGCGATAAAACTTCGTTGCAGCGGAGCTCGAGTTCTACCAGCGTAATATTTTTCTAGTGGTTTACCAATGCGCCCCTCCGCAATCGCAACTGCTCCCTTTGTAATCATTTGCTTAACCGCTTTGTAAAATTGCGGAACGCTAATTTCAAACCTAAAATTAACAATCCAATTAAAAAAGTAAAGTGAATTAAAATCATGACCCCGCTGATGGAATGGCCATAAGTTAAATAACGACCTAGCTCGGTAGCGTGCCAGAGTGGTGAAATCCAGCCAATCGGCTGCAAAATAAGGGGCATTGAAGAAAGTGGGTAGAAAGTTCCAGAGAATAAGAAGAGCGGCATAATTATTAGTCGGCCAATTGCGGTCAGAAAGAAATCTTCCTTTTCCACTTTAGAAGTTAGAAATAGCATGATTGATCCAAAAGCACCACCAGCCAACATCGCAACAAACATTGACAACCATGCAGTTCCCGTAGGTAGCGCACCAGCGATTAGTAAAATGAACCAATAAACTACCACCGTAAGGAATGTTCGGCAAAGTGCGGCGATGTAAACCCCCAAAGCAATTTGATTTCCAGTGATTGGAGTTGAGTTCATTGCATAAAAATTCTTCGCCCATTTGAAACCTTGCAGAGTTGGAAAAGTTACTTCATCAATTGCGCCTTGAATAGCTGCGCTGGCTAGAAGAGCCGGTGCTAAAAAAGTTAAGTACTGAACACCATCTACGCCACCTGCTCCTTGTTTAGCGTTTACAAGTGAACCAATACCAACACCAACTGAAAGTAAATACAGAACTGGGTTCAATACTGCTGCGGTAATAATTGCAGAGCGCCATTTAAACATATTGCGGAATCGAGCCTCTGCAATATAAACGGCACCAAATTTCGAAACCTTACGCTGCACTTCTTTTACTTTCATTTTATTCAATTAAACTTCGGCCAGTTAATCGTAGGAATACATCTTCTAGTGACGATCTTCTAACTAATGAAGTCATTGGATGCAGACCAGAACCAACAATTTCAGTCAGAAGGGTTTCACCATCATCTGTGTAAAGCAGGATTCGATCAGGTAATTGCTCTATTCGATCACATTTTTCTCGTAACTGATCCACATACAGCGAGTTCTTATCAGATCCAAAGCGAAGTTCTAGTACCTCTTTAGTTACATACTTTCTAATCAGTTCAGCGGGGCTATCTTCCGCCATGATTTTGCCCTTATCCATCACTATTAAACGCTGACAAAGTTGCTCAGCTTCATCCATGAAATGAGTAGTGAGTATGAGCGTCACACCCATTTCTTTCAGCCTGAATAACCGATCCCAAAGTATGTGGCGAGCTTGTGGATCAAGTCCGGTGGTCGGCTCATCGAGCATGAGAATTTCAGGTTCGCTAACGAGCGCGCGCGCAATAGTTAAGCGTCGTTTCATTCCACCACTTAGCGCTTCAACTTTTACATCGCGTTTTTCCTCAAGTTGAGCGAATTCCAAGAGTTCATCAATTTTAGGAGTTAAGAACTTTTTTGAGAGTCCAAAATACCTCCCATAAATATATAAATTTTCGCGAACGGTGAGTTCGCTATCCAAATTGTCCTGTTGTGGAACCACGCCAAGGTGTGCACGAATTTGTGGTCCAAACTTTTCTGGATCTTTTCCTAAAACAGTTAGCTCACCAGAAGTTCGTTGCAGAGTAGCGCCAATCATACGCATTGTGGTGGATTTACCTGCACCGTTAGGTCCAAGCAAACCGAATGATTCACCTTTTGCTACCTCAAAATCTATCTGGTCGACCGCAACAAAATCGCCATAAGTTTTAGTAAGCGCGCACGCAGAAATTAGATATGACATCAGATTAGAGTATTACAGACCAACTTCAGTTAGCGATTTGGAAAGTAGCTCCATACCTAACCTTGCATCGCTCTCTGAAATGTTGCATGGTGGCACCATATGTATTCGATTGAAGTTATTGAATGGCATCAAACCATTTTTCTTACAAACTGCAACTATCTCATTCATTTTTGGACTTGACGAACCATATGGCGCAAGCGGTTCCCTAGTAATTCGATCAATGACCATGTCCATTCCCCAGAAAACTCCAGCGCCACGAATATCACCAATGACGGCATGTTTCTTTGCTAGTTCATGCAACCCTGGCCCAAGTATTTTTTCGCCAATAAATGCTGCATTTTCCACCATCTTTTCGCTCTTCATTGCGTCGATTGTGGCAACTGCGGTGGCGCAAGCAAGTGGATGGCCGGAATAGGTAAGCCCGCCTGGGAACACTCGCTCGTTGAAAGTTGTAACAACAGGGTCAGAGATTATTACACCGCCAAGTGGGAGGTAACCTGAGGTAACACCTTTTGCAAAAACAATTAGATCTGGAATTGATTTAGAGTGTTCGAAGCCAAACCATTTTCCAGTTCGACCAAAACCAGACATAACCTCATCAGCAATCCAGAGAATTCCATACTTATCGCAGAGCGCGCGCAACCCATCTAGATATCCAGCAGGTGGCATCAGAACCCCAGCGGTACCTGGGACGCTTTCAATTAAAATTGCTGCAATTGTGTGCGCACCTTCAAAGATAATAGTTTGTTCTAAATGTTCAAGCGCTCGTTGGGATTCTTCTGCTTCGTTAGTAGCCCAAAAAGATGATCGATACAAATACGGTCCCCAGAAGTGGACGTGTCCGTAGCCAAATTCATTTGGAAACCGACGTGGATCACCAGTTGCATTGATCGCAGATCCAGTATTGCCGTGGTAAGAACGATAAGTTGAAAGTATTTTATGTTTATTTGTATGCAGTCTTGCCATTCGAATTGCATTTTCAATTCCATCAGCGCCAGCGTTAGTGAAAAAAACTTTTTTAAACTTTTCGCCAGCTAATTCTAATATTCGCTTGGCAGCTTCATTTCGTGCTTCATTTGCATGTTGTGGCGCAATAGTTGCGAGAATGTCCGCTTGCTCTTTAATGGCAGAAATTACTTTTGGATGTTGGTGTCCAATGTTTGTAAAAACTAATTGGCAGGAAAAGTCTAAATATTTTTTGCCGGTGAAATCCCAGAAGTAAGAGCCAGCACCACTTGCAATTGCCATTGGATTGATCTGAGCTTGCGCCGACCAAGAATGGAACACATATGCTCGGTCATCCGCAAAAACTTTTGCGGCTTTTTCTGGATTGTTCTCTGGGCTGTTCACAGCGCTCCCTTAGCGTCACTTGAATTATGAGCCAATTTAAGCACTTTTGTGACCCAATTGGTAGATGAAGAGGTGTGGGCTTAGTCAAACCTCAAGTATTGTGGGCATATGAAAACTATTTCGCATTGGATCAACGGCGCAGTTACTAATGAAAAATCTGAAAGAAGTGGAGAGGTTTTCAATCCCGCGACTGGAAAAATTTCTGGCAACGTTAATTTTGCCTCGATTGCGACGATAGATATGGCCGTAGGCATTGCTTCAAAAGCTTTTAACGAATGGCGCCATAGTTCACTTACAAAACGCACTCAAGTACTTTTTGCTTTTCGCGAACTTTTAAATATAAATAAGGAAAAGATTGCCGCTCTAATCACAGCGGAACATGGAAAAGTATTGAGCGATGCCCTTGGGGAAGTCACGCGTGGTCTTGAAGTGGTGGAATTTGCCTGCGGAATTCCGCATTTGCTTAAAGGTGGATTTTCCGAAGAAGTTTCTACCGGCGTAGATGTTTATTCAATTCGTCAACCGCTAGGTCCAGTAGCGATAATTTCACCATTCAATTTTCCAGCAATGGTTCCAATGTGGTTCTTTCCAATCGCAATCGCCTGCGGAAATACTGTCATTGTTAAGCCATCTGAAAAAGATCCAAGCGCAATCATGTATGTTGCTGAGCTTTTGAAAGAAGCTGGATTACCAGATGGCGTATTTAACGTTGTTCACGGTGATAAAGAAGCGGTAGATGCACTACTTACGCACCCCGGTATAAAGTCGGTTTCATTTGTTGGTTCAACCCCAATTGCTAAATATGTATATGAAACTGGCACAAAGTTTGGCAAGCGCGTTCAAGCACTTGGTGGCGCAAAGAATCACATGGTTGTTTTGCCAGATGCTGACTTGAATCTCGCTGCTGATGCCGCGATTAACGCTGGCTTTGGATCGGCGGGCGAGCGATGTATGGCGATTTCGGTAGTAGTTGCAGTAGAACCAGTTGCCGATGCTCTGATTGAAAAAATCAAAGAAAGAATAGCAAAAATCAAAACAGGCGATGGTACGCAAGGCGCAGATATGGGACCGCTGGTAACTAAGGTACACCGCGACAAAGTTGCTTCATATGTCACTGCTGGTGAAAAAGAAGGAGCAACACTGGTTGTTGATGGCCGGGGCGTGAAAGTTGATGGCGAAGGCTTTTGGCTTGGGCCAACTCTGTTCGACAATATCACCACTGAGATGTCTATCTATAAAGAAGAAATATTCGGACCAGTGTTATCCATTATTCGAGTAAAGAGTTATGACCAAGCCTTGAAGTTGGTAAACGACCACCAATATGGAAATGGCACCGCCATTTTTACAAACGATGGTGGCGCAGCTCGTAGGTATCAAAATGAAGTCGAAGTCGGGATGGTAGGAATTAACGTACCGATCCCAGTTCCAATGGCTTACTTCTCATTTGGTGGTTGGAAGAATTCTTTATTTGGAGATTCGCATGCCCACGGCACTGAAGGTGTTCACTTCTTTACTCGCGGAAAAGTAATTACAAGCCGTTGGTTAGACCCAAGTCATGGTGGAATTAATTTAGGTTTCCCACAAAATACCTAATTAGCCACGAATTGTTTTTGCTAATTCCTTAAAGTCGTTAACCATGAAGTCAATCTCGGCTTGACCATGCGCCAAACTAATTAGCCATTGTTCATCTAAACCTGGAGGTGTGATTACGCCATGATTAAGCGACCATAAGAATGAAAGTTCAGCAATTTGAAAATTAGTTGCCTTGTAATCACGATAATTACGGACTGGCACATCAGACCAAGTTATGCAACCTTTAACCCCAAAACCAACAGTATGGGCTGGTAATTCGTATTCATCAATAACTTCGCGGATTCGAATTAACGCATCTCGATTTAGTGACTCAGCTTTTTCAAGGGCTGAAACAGTACAAATTTTATCTACTGCGCGAACAGCAGCCATTGCCAGAGCATGACCATTAAATGTTCCTAGATGCGGCATGCGGCCATCAGTGACTGGCAACATAAATTCTGCCTTGCCACCAAAGGCAGCTAATGGGATTCCGCCGCCGATTGACTTAGCAAGACAAATTAAATCTGGAAGTACGCCAAGTCGTTGTGCTGCACCTTGTGGTCCGGCAGTTAGCCCAGTCTTTACTTCATCAAATATCAAGACAACTTTATATTTGTCACAAAGTGCTCGAACAGCTTCCAAATATCCTTCATCAGGGAGAACAATCCCGATATTTTCCAAGACTGGTTCTACGATAAAGCAAGCAATAGTCTTTGAATGCTGCTCAAATATTTTCTCCAACGCAGTGATGTTATTAAATGGAACTACATAAACTTCACCAGCAACACTTGCATTTGGAATCACCGGTGTTGGGGCATCTGCTGGTCCAGCTTTATCTAGCGCTGGCTTATTTGAAAACAAGACTGAATCATGGCTACCGTGATAACCACCTTCAACTTTAACCACACCTTCTTTACCAGAATATGCTCGGGCAGTTCTTACTGCGTACATGGTTGATTCAGTTCCTGAGTTTGTAAACCTGACTTGATCAATGCCAAATCGACGACAGATTCGCTCAGCAGCATCTCTCGAGAGCGGTGATGGAGTAGTGAAGAGCGTACCCACATCTAGTGAATCTCTAAGTTCTGAAACTACATCTGGGTTCAAATGCCCAGCGAGCATTGCGCCAAATCCCATTGATAGGTCCAGCATTTTACGACCATCAACATCACTCATCCAAGCGCCTTTAGCAGAGACAATGGAAACCGGATACGGTTCAAATGATTGGAAACTCGAATGCGTCCCAAGTGGAATAATCTGAGTAGCTAGTTGATGTTCTAAACCAGACCCAAGTGTAGATTTTTTATAAAGTTCCAGCTGCTCTTGCATGATCTTTTCTAAGCGAGAGCCATCAAATGGTTTTGAATGCGTTGGTACGGAACGAAAAGTTTGAGAATGATGCGTTTGGGTTTTCATTGCAATTTTGTACAGTCAAAGGGTTCGTATAGAACCGAAGTTTGAAGTGCACGCTCCTAGCGAAAGTTTGTGTTACCTGCGAAGTTTACCAGAGTTAAACTTTTAATCAACTCTAAATTAATACGCATGAATTTACAGAAAAATCTAATTTTTGATGCGAAATTATGATTAATGACTTATTTTTTAAGAAATCCATAATATTTCTAGAAATCCTACTTATTTGATCACTTTCTAAATATTCGAAAGGTTCATCTAAAATAACAAGTTGCGTATTCTTTAGTAACGCACGTGCTAATCTCATTCTTTGCTTTTCGCCACCAGAAAAATTCTCCCCAAAAACACCAATATGGGTATCTAGTCCATCAGGCAGAATTGAAATTAATTCTGAGATTTCGACACATTCAAGTGCCTGCCAAATTTGTGAATCGGAAACATCTACATTTCCTATTTTTAGATTCTCGCGAATTGATGAGTTAAATAGATGATCATCTTGCATGCATAACGTAATTGAATTTGTTAGCTCTTCTCGATTAATTTCACCAATTTCAATTCCATTCAATTTGATTGAGCCTTCGTATGGAATCAAACCCATGGTTGCTAGAGCAAGGCTCGATTTTCCGATTCCGCTATATCCGCTCAGAAGAAGCGGTGAGTTAGGTGATACTTGGGTACTTATTGGACGGTGGGGCAAGGTAAATTCAGAGTTCCAACTCGCTCTGGCGTTTGTAAATTTTAAGTTAATGGCTCCGCTCTCGATTAAAGCCGAACCACTAAGCGCTGGAAGATTTGTTGAGTCGGATATGGCGCTATCAATTCTTGAA
The DNA here is from genome assembly GCA_964567545.1 of uncultured Bifidobacterium sp. Taxonomy (GTDB): domain Bacteria; phylum Actinomycetota; class Actinomycetes; order Nanopelagicales; family Nanopelagicaceae; genus UBA7398. The sequence continues at coordinate 8,309 of CAZMNB010000013.1, forward strand.
GTAGCCTCGAGTATTTTTCCAAAACTAGCAAACGCACTAGGCAATGTAGAAATGCTATCGAAGATCATCAACGGCAATAAAGTTATAACGGCAATATTAACTGGCCCCAATGTTCCAGCAAGTACGTTCTCAATTGATAAATACGCGCCACCAATTACGGCAGCTCCGGTTGCAATAAAATTTAAACTAGATCCAATACCTGATCCGTAATCGATTTTTTTCTCACTGGCATTTAAATCTACTTCAGAGCCAATTAGATTCTTACGTAGTAAGTCGCTGTATCCAAAGACTTTCGCTTCTAAGTGACCATTTGCGATATTTGCTATCTGGGACGAGATTAATTCCTCGGTTTTTGCAGAAAGCCCCGCGGATTTTAACGAAAATCTTGTAGAAATAGTTGTAATAAAAATGATGGAAATTAAGAAAGTAATTCCGATAAAGACACCAGCGCTCGGTAGAAGATGGTAAATAATTCCAATCCCGGCAAGACCAGAAATAATTGTGGAAAAAAATGGAATCCAAATACGGAGCCATCGATCTTGAACAAGCTCAACATCAGAAATAATATTATGAAAAACTGATCCTAATTTTCTAGTCAAGTTGCTAGGAGTTGATTTTTCTAAAGCTGAATAGAGATTTACTTGTAACGCGGTTTGCGAACGAAGAATCGAATCGTGGCTAGAAATTCTCTCGCCATATCTAAAAACTCCGCGTGATAAACCAAAAAAGCGAACTGAAACTATTGCCACCTCTAAAATAAGTATGGGAGGCTGCTTAGAAGCCATAGTGATTAACCATGCGCTACTTCCAAGCAAGCCAACTGCCATTGCGAGCGAAATTCCACCAAGTAATGCACTAAGTGAAAGCCGCCATCTAAATGGTTTAGCAGAATTTATCGTTGGAGATTTACTCATATTTTAATTTCAATTAATTCACCAAAATGCACCATTTTCTGAGCATGAACGGTCAGAGCCTCGCGGTGCGATACTGCAATTACTAATTTGCCAGATCTCGCTAACTCTAAAAGAACTTCTGAAATTTTATCTTCTGCAGCCTCATCGAGTGATGCGGTTGGCTCATCCATTAAGACAATTGGTCGATCTGTTATTAACGCGCGCGCGATTGCCAATCGGCGAAGTTGCCCGACCGAAATCCCAGATTCATTATCACCAACCAAGGTGGCAGTTCCCTTCGGAAGGTCAGCTATTTCTAGCCCAACTTTATTTAGCGTCTCTATAAGTTCACTTTTTGATATTCCAGGTTTTAGTTGATCAAAGATTTCTGCAATTGTTCCATGTGGAAAGTGTGGAGTTTGTGATACCCAAGAAATCTGGGATAGCCAAAAATCGTTGTCAAACTCATGCAGAGGGTATGCACTATTTATATTATTAATCCAGACTTTTCCCTTTATTGGATTTACCAACCCCATCAATGTATTAATCAAAGACGTTTTCCCAGAACCCGATTGACCAACTAAAAGTGTTATCTCGCCCGACTTTGCGGAACCACGAGGTATTTGTATTGGTGCTCGATTTGGGTATTCAATAATTAGTGAGTCCCAACGGATTTCACGCAATCTGTTTAAAGTATTTCGATGACCTTTGGATTGTGGTTTCATTTCTAGTACCTCAAATATTTCTCTAGATGATTCGAGTCCTTCTGCTGATGCGTGAAATTGGGCTGATACTTGGCGAATTGGCCAGTAAACCTCTGGGGCTAATAGCAGCACTAATAGCCCATCTGAAAGTGAGATATTTCCGGATACCAGCCGTAAGCCAATCCAGACTGCGATTAGCGCGACTGAAAGGGTTGCGATTAGTTCTAAAACTAAGGAAGAGAGAAAAGAAATTTTCAAAACTTTCATAGTTTCCACGCGGTATTGATTTCCAACCTCTTTAATTCTATTTTTTTGGTGTTTTGATCTGCCATAAACTTTTAGTGTGAGTAATCCAGCAAAGAGATCAACAACGTAAGAAGAGAGAATTCCCATGGTGCGCCATTTTTTAGCCATGGCTTCCGATGTGTATTTTCCAATTAATATGCCGAAAATTGGAATCAAGGGAATAGTTCCCAAAATTATTAGCCCAGAGGCTAAGTCCTTTAAAGTTATTGTTACTCCCACGATAAATGGCACGATCAAAGCAATAAACAATTGCGGCATGAATTTATTGAAATAAGGCTCTAACGCTGCGATACCACGAGTAGCTATCAGGGAGAGTTTTCCGTAACCAAATTTAAGATTAAGTTCAGTTCCCTGAGATAGTGCTTGATTGAAAAGTTGCGTCCGTAATTCAACTCTAATTTTTGCGCCAATTTTACGGGTAAGCGAATCACCAAAAAATGCGATGAGTGCGCGTAATCCAAAGATAAAAGCTAAATTTCTGATTTGAGGTTGCAAATTAACCCAAGATTTTTCTTTTTGAAATGCGTCAACTACGACGCTAGTTATTGTGAAAGCCTGCAAAAGCGTAAGCAGAGTTGTGAGGAGAGCTAAGGCAACTACTACAGAGATAAAACCGCGACTACTTCGGGAGTACCGAAATAGTCGCGGATCTAAGAACTTCACGAATTAATAGTGTCCAAAACTCCCACCTCAGGTGATGAGATTTGTTTTGCATTTATCCGCTTGCGAAATACCCAATAAGTCCAACCTTGATAGACCAAAACTATTGGCGTAAGAACTACTGCAACAATAGTCATGACCTTCAATGTGTATTGAGTACTAGATGCATTTGTGATGTTAAGTGTTGCGCTCTCCAGCAACGAACTAGGCATCACGTTTGGATAAAGCGTTGTGAATAGGGTAATCACAGCAAACGCAAGGGCTACTGATGAAAATAGAAATGCATAGCCCTCGCGTCCTTTGTGACTGAATTGCAGTGCTAGGAGCCATGCCACTGCAACAACAGCCGCTAAGCCGTAAACCTCAGATTTGGAGTTATATGCAACTGCAGTTATGGCAAGGAATGCAACAGTTACCACAGCAGCGAATAAACCAATCTTGGTCACCAATCCACGCGCCCGATCATGAATTGTTCCCTCAGTTTTGAGCGATAAGAAAATCGCTCCATGGGTAAGGAATACAGATAGCGTTACTAAACCACCGAGCAATGCGTAAGGATTCAAAAGATTAAAGAATCCTCCCACATATTCGATAACTCCTTTTTCTTCTTTAAGAGGTACGCCGCGGACAATGTTTGCGAACGCAACGCCCCATAAAAGTGCAGGTAAGAAACTGCTAACTACGATTGCGTTGTCCCAACGATTTCGCCACTTTGAATCACCATATTTACTTCGGTATTCAAATGAAACACCACGTACGATTAACGAAATCAGAATTAGAAAGAGTGGTAGGTAGAAGCCACTAAATAGCGTTGCGTACCATTCCGGAAATGCCGCGAATGTCGCGCCGCCAGCTACTAATAACCAAACTTCATTACCATCCCATAGCGGCCCGAGAGTTGTGAGTACAGCTCTTCGCTCTGCTTGCGTTTTGGCAACAGTCTTTAGCAAGATACCAACTCCGAAATCGAAACCTTCAAGAATGAAGTATCCGATCCAAAGTACTGCGATTATTACGAACCAAAATGTATTAAACGACATGGTCTTGCGCCTTTCTAATAGGCCATCGTCAATGAGCGGTTTGAATCTCCACCCATTGCGACGTCATCTATATTTTTATCTAAGCCTTCTGGCCCAACTTTTACGGTTCGAAGAATCAATCCGAACTCGATAATTGCAAGCACGCCGTATAACATCGTGAAAACTACGAGCGTGAATGCAACTGAGGCAGCTCCAACCGCAGGGCTAACACCATTTGCGGTCTTTATTAATCCAAAAACAGCCCAAGGTTGACGAGCATTCTCGGTAAAGATCCAACCAAATGAGTTTGCTAGCAATGGCAGGAACGGCATTGACAGCATGGCTGGTAAAAACCATCGACCTTTTGGAAGTTCATTCTTTCGAATTCGTGCCAATGTGATTAACGCAAATAGAAGTGCAATTGCACCAAACCCAATCATGAAGCGGAATCCCCAGTAAGCAATTGGAATATTTGGTGTGTAATCGCCGGCTCCGTATTGAGCTGCGTATTTACTTTGCAAATCGTTTATGCCTTCAACGACGCCATTTGTGCTTCCCGTGGACATAAACGAAAGCATTCCTGGTAAATCAATTTGGAAGACCGAACGAGATCCATCTAGTGTGCCAATTGTAAATAGAGAGAATGGTGCACTTTCTTGCGTTGTATAAAGAGCTTCCGCAGCAGCCATTTTCATTGGTTGTTGTGTAGTCATAATTCTTGCGGTGATATCGCCGGTGATTGCAACCAGCACAAAGGCAATTATTACAGTCACTAAACCGAGTTTGGCAGTTGCGCGAGCCATTAGAACATCACGATTCTTAACTAGCAACCATGCAGAAACTCCGGCAACAACAGCTCCTGCAGTAAAAAATGCAGAAGGAATGGTGTGACCAAAAGATGCAAGCGCGGTATTTTGTGTGAGCACAGCTACGATATCGGTTAGTTCAGCACGGCCACGTTCCACATTCATTGTGTAACCAACTGGATGTTGCATCCAGGCATTTGCTGCAAGAATGAAATAAGCGGAGAACAAAGTTCCAAGCGATGCCAACCAAATACTTGCAAGGTGAATTTTCTTTGGCAGTCGATCCCATCCAAAAATCCAGAGACCTAGGAAAGTACTTTCTAAGAAGAATGCCAGTAAACCTTCCATGGCAAGCGGTGCACCGAAAATATCTCCCACAAAGCGGCTGTAATCCGACCAGTTCATGCCGAATTGGAATTCTTGCACGATGCCAGTAACGACACCGATTGCAAAATTAATTAAAAAAAGTTTTCCAAAAAATTTAGTAGCGCGAAGATAATGAGCCTTATTAGTTCGGTACCAAGCTGTCTGTAACCCAGCGACTAAGAACCCCATTCCAATCGTGATTGGAACAAAGATAAAATGGTAAACCGTTGTAATCGCAAATTGCCATCGGGCTAGATCGAGTGAATTCATTAATACTCTCCCTCTTAAACAAGATGTATTTGTCCTTTTGGTGCATGCCAATTCTCTAACTTATTTCGCAATTCATTAAAGAAAATCCCTGTTGGTTGAGTCACCGAGTTAGAATTGCCGCATAAGGAATGTGTGAAAAAAATTAATGGAGTGCTACCCCTCGACTTTTCTAATTACCACAAATACTCTTATCGAATGAGAAACAGTTATTCAAAGATTGGCGTCTTTGGCATTTATTTTGGAATTATTTTAGCTTTTTTATCTTATGAAGTTTTTAATAAAATTGATCCGTCTTATCCACCATTGGTTATGCGCGGTTGGTTAGACGAGAAGATTCCAATTGTTTCATTTTTTGTAGTTCCGTACCTTTCGTTTCATATTCTTGCTGCTTTTTTAGTTCCCTATTTGAGTTTGAGATTTGGAAGTTATAAAGCCTTTCTTGTAAATGGTTTTTCAATTATTTTCGGACAACTAATGTTGGATATCGCGTACTGGTTATTTCAGACGGAAGTTCCGCGAACTAACGTCAGTGATCAAGGATTCTTTAATTGGGTTTTAGTTCATGTCATTTATGGAAACGATCGTCCGCTAAATGGATTTCCCTCCAATCACGTTACTTGGTCTGTTATTTCAATAATTGCACTTTGGCGTTTACGTTATCGTGCACCTAAAACTGCTTGGTACTTAATGGCTTGGTTCCTATTAATACTTCCGGCAACAGTATTTTTAGGACAGCATTTTGTGATAGATATATATGGTGGAATCTTTGTGGCGTTCGCGGTGTATTGGTCCTGCATGTTCGTAATTGAGAAACCTAGGCTCGATATTCACCAGTAACTTGCGCTTTTGAGAGCAAAAGACCTCGGTGTATAGTTTTGCCACGTGCGGTTCTTAAACACTCCTAGCTACGACCTTACCTATGACGATGTATTCATGGTACCTAGTCGTTCAACCATAGCAAGTCGGATGGAAGTAGATCTAACAACTTCAGATAAATCCGGAACCACAATTCCAATTGTTGTTGCAAACATGACGGCGATATCGGGCAGGAGAATGGCAGAAACTATTGCGCGTCGCGGCGGCATAGCGGTGATTCCGCAAGATATTCCACTGCCAGTAGTTCATGATGTTATTCAATGGGTTAAATCTCGCGATACTTTTTTTGATACACCTATCACGTTGTCGCCCAATCAAACCGTTGCAGATGCGGTCAGTTTATTAAACAAACGAGCCCACGGCGCAATTGTTGTGCTTGAAAATGAGAGACCTGTAGGAATAGTTACTGAAGAAGATTGCGAAGGAGTAGATAGATTTACGCAATTACATCAGATTATGAGCAAAGATTTAATCAACTTGCCGAATACTTGCAACCCGAAAGAAGCATTTGAATTTCTTCATAATAATCGGCGCAAGTTGGCCCCGGTAATTAGTGAGAGCGGGGCTCTTGTCGGAATTTTGACTCGAGTAGGAGCGCTGCGAGCTACCCTATACAAACCAGCACTTGATACCAATGGAAAGTTACGGATTGCGGCAGCAATTGGTATTAATGGCGATGTCGCAGCTAAAGCAAAATCTTTGATTGATTCTGGCGCAGATGTATTAGTAATTGATACCGCCCACGGACATCAAATTAAAATGATTGAAGCAATAAAATCCATAAAAGCGATATCTCCAAAAATTCCATTAGTAGCTGGCAACGTAGTGACTGCGGAAGGTACGCGCGAATTAATTGAAGCCGGAGCTGACATCATTAAAGTTGGTGTTGGCCCTGGCGCAATGTGCACCACAAGAATGCAGACTGGCGTAGGTCGCCCACAATTTTCTGCGGTTTTAGAATGCGCAGCGGAAGCAAAAAAGTTTGGCAAACATGTTTGGGCAGACGGCGGGGTTCGCCACCCTCGAGATATTGCACTTGCGCTCGCAGCCGGAGCATCGCAAGTCATGATTGGTTCTTGGTTTGCTGGTACTTACGAATCTCCAAGCGATCTGCATAAGGATTCAAATGGCCGCCTATATAAAGAGTCTTTCGGAATGGCATCGGCTCGCGCAGTTGCCGCGCGAACTGCAAATGAAGATGCGTTTGACCGAGCCCGTAAATCGGTATTTGAAGAGGGAATTTCAACTTCAAGAATGTATTTAGACCCACAACGCCCTGGCGTTGAAGATTTACTAGACGAAATAGTTGCCGGGCTCCGCTCTTCTTTCACTTACGCAGGAGCGGCCAACGTCGAAGAGTTTGCTGAAAAAGCGGTTGTGGGAATTCAATCAGCGGCGGGATATGCCGAGGGTCGGCCACTGCACTCATCTTGGGTTAAGTAAATTTTAAGTGCCGAGGTAATGTTGCCTCGGAAAGTAAAAATGCGTTCGTAGCTCAACGGATAGAGCATCGGTCTTCGGAACCGAGGGTTGGGGGTTCGAGTCCCTCCGAGCGCACTTCTCGAAATGGTTATAGGTTTCATCCAACGGCGTTCTGGAGAGGAGCCTAGATTGAGTAACGATGATGATTCAAATATTGATGACATCGTGACTGAAGAAATGTTGTGGGAGCGAATTCCAGAAACTGAAGGCGAAGAACGCGCAAATACATATTATGAACTAAGTGCAAGAATTTATGCTCGCGGCCAATACGACGAAGCGCTTGCGCTCGCTGAAACAGCACGCGATATTTATGCAGAACTTGGTGCGAATATTCCTAAAGAGGGACTCGCCCAAGCATATTCAGCAATTGGTTACAACTTAAATCAATTGAAGCGAATGGATGAAGCTGCTGGAGCGATGAGTAAAGCGGTTGAATTGTTACGCGAGAATAAATCTCCAGTCGCACTCGAATTGGCATGCACGCTAGGTGAATGGTGGTTTGCTTCAAAAGAGTATCAGAAGGCTATTGATTGCATGAACGAATGCGTGCAAGAGCACCTCGTTGATGGTAACGAATTGGGAGCGGCGAACGATTTTCATCTAATCGGTTGTTGCCATCGGGAACTTAAGGAATTTGATAAAGCGCTTACTGCTTTTAAAGAAGCTCGTGCTTTATTTAAAGGCGTTAAAGAAGTTATTCACGTCGCTCGTTGCGATCAGAAGATCTCACATTGCTTAATTGAGTTAGGTGATGCGCTTGGGGCGCTAGCTTCAGCGCAAAAAGCTATTGATGTATTCACAACTGCACATGACCACCGCCGCGAAACTTTTGCACTTTATGAATATGGTAAAGCTCAAGTACTTAATGGCGATTCTGAAGCTGGGCTAGCATCATTAGAAAAGGTATTGGATGTAGTTGCAGAATCCGACCCAAAAGACTTTGAATTCATCGTGGAGATTGAGCGAAGAATTGCCACAATTCTGCGAACATTGAAACGCGATTTGGAAGCTCAAGAGATTGAGCGAAGGGTTTCATCAGTTGAAGACGTTATTGCGGAATAACGCATTAGAAGAATTAACACTCCGATAAATGCACCAATACCGGCCATAACTAACGGCAATTCAAACTCGCTTTTACGCCAGAGTGCACCGCCCCAAATTCCAGCACCTAATACCGCAAAGTTCATTGAAGCTTGATATAAACCTTGGGCACGTCCTCGTTCGGTTTTATTAGAAAGTTTTCCAATCCAAGATTTTCCAACGCCATCTGTAAAAGCAGGGAATAACCCGTAGATGCCGAGCGCAATCACCGCCAATAAATGGTTTTTCGATGTACCAAGTAATAAATACGCGATACCAAATGCAGATAACCCAATTGCATAAGCGAATTGCGGTTTGATTCGGTCCGCAATTATACCAGCCGGTATTGAAGCAATCGTTGCAACTGCGTTGTAAAAAATATAGAGTAAAACAACGTTTCGAGTAGAAAATCCGATATTGCTCAATCTAAGTAGAATCAGTACATCTGGGATATTCATTAATTGAATAAAAACCAACAGCGCAATAGTCCGTTTAAGCGGCGCACTTAAAGACACTTTTGGAGCTTTTACCTTTTCAATTATCTTTTTAGTTTTTGGAAAGAAACTCTCTTTTACAAAAAATGTTAAGGCAGCTGAAAGTATTGCTGGAATTATGGCAAAGACTGCTACTTTGCGTACATCATCATGAAATATTATTAATCCCCAAAGTGCGAATAATGGTCCAATTACTGCGCCTAAATTGTCACCCATACGGTGGAATCCAAAAGCTTTGCCCAGATGCTCTTTTGCGACGCTATCCGTAATTAGCGCATCACGTGGTGCCGAACGAATACCTTTGCCGATTCGATCAGTAACGCGGCCGAAAAGTACTTGCCCCCAACTCATTGAAAAAACTACAAGAGCTTTACCAATGCCAGCGAGCGAGTAACCGACGGCGACAAATGGTTTTCGTCCGATACGGTCGCTATATTTTCCACTCCAAAGTTTAGCGAAACCAGCTGCTGCTTCGGCAGCTCCTTCAATCAATCCGAGTGCAATCGGAGCGGCACCTAAAACTGTTGTTAATAAGATAGGTAATAGCGGGTACAGGAGTTCACTCGCTGCATCTTGGGTTAACGAAACCAGAGTCAGTATTACTAAGTTTCTAGTTAACCAAGTTTTACGCACTAGGGAGTTCTCCTGTCGGTAGATGCTGCATCCCCCACGCATACATTGCAATTGCACCGGCAGCTGAGGCATTCATCGATCTAGTTGACCCATATTGTTGAATGGCTAGCACTTCAGTACAAACCGCGATTGCGTCTTCGGACATGCCAGCACCTTCTTGACCAAAAAACAGAATACAACTAACTGGCAACCTTGAAGTCTCGAGTTGTTTTGAAATTGGGACATTATCTATTCCAATAATTGGACATTTATTCGCATCACTCCAGGATTTGAAATCAGCAATCGTGGGATGGTGAATTATCGTCAAATATTTATCGGTAACCATCGCACCGCGACGGTTCCAATCGCGTTTCCCAACTATGTGAACACTTGAAACGTTAAAAGCATTTGCGGTTCGAACAACTGATCCGATATTCAAATCGTGCTGCCAATTCTCTATTGCAATTCGAAGTGGATTTCGCTTGGTTTCTAAATCTGCAACAATTGCCGCCACTTTCCAATACCGATACTTATCTAAAACGTTTCGTCGGTCGCCATTTTCGAGAAGCTCCGGATCAAAATGATTTTCCGTCGGCCATGGCAAGTCATGCGGACCAACTCCCACAACAGGATAGAACTCACCTGGTCCAATAACTGGTGGATTGCCCATAGTTCAATACTCTACTGATATTAATCACGGAGGCGAAACATGAGTATGCAAAAAAGTAAATCTTGGGTGCCAATCTACATTGCACTTGGGTTTGTTTGGGGCTGCTCATTCATTTTCATCAAATTAGGTTTGGAATTCTTAACACCGTTTGGAGTGGCGTTTGGAAGGTGTGCTCTTGGCGCGGCAACACTATTAATGGTTATTAAATTAAGGAGTATTGAATTACCAAAGTTTGGGATTATCTGGTTTCATCTTTGTATTATTTCATTACTACTCAATACTCTACCTGGAATATTTTTTGCGCTTGCTGAAACCAAAGTAACTTCAATTCTGGCAGGAATAATTAACGCAACCACCCCACTTATGACTTTGATTGTCATACTAATTGCATTTCGAGAGGAAAAACCCAAAACTTATCAAGTTTATGGGTTATTCATCGGTGCTATCGGGGTCGCAACAGTTCTCGGTGCTTGGGATGGAATCGGCAAGAATCCTTTGTGGGCTGTACTAATTCTGATTGGTGCCGTTACTTGCTATGGAATTTCATTTCCATATTCGCGTAAATATGTCATTCCACTGAAACTCAAAGCCGAATCGCTAGCCGCAACTCAAGTAACGCTAGCAGCGATTACACTCTTGCCATTCTATTTAATAGATGGAATCGCAGATGATAATTATGGGACTGGGCCAGTTTTGGCAATGGTTGCTCTCGGAGTCTTCGGAAGTGGTCTTGCATACATTTGGAATTTTCAAATTATTGAACGCGCTGGAAGTGCAATAGCTAGTTCGGTTACATATGTGACACCGATAGTTGCAGTGTTGGTTGGAGTTATTTTCTTAGGTGAGAATTTGACATGGAATGAGCCGGTCGGTTGTTTAGTGGTCATATTTGGCGCTGCGCTTTCGCAAGGAAGATTGTCACGAAGAACTAACTTGGCCTAGGCTACTCAGATGCGCAAATTAGCAATTGGCATAATTTCACTTCTGATAATTTCACTGAATTCTGCCAGCGCCATTGAGACTTTAGTTCCTTCAGAAAATAGCGCGCTACCTTCGAGATTTGTTTACTATGCAACTTCGGTCAAACTCGCTGGCCCTGGGCTGATAGTCATTGATCCAAGCACTAATTCAACACTATTTGATCAAGCTTCAGAAGTCCCGCGCGCTCCAGCTTCAATCTTCAAGTTAATTTCAACTTTTTCTGCACTTAAATATGTCGGTTCAGATTTTAGGTTTAGCACGAAAATCAGTAAAACGAGCGCGAACGATACCTATGTCCTAGATGGCGATCTTGACCCTTGGCTGACCTCAGATATTAAATTAGCAAAAGAAAACAACCAGAGGTATCTGCCAATTCTCATCAGTAAAGCTAATAAGTCGAACTCAAAATCAATTATTATTGAGCATACTGGTGTTTTTACTAGAGATTTAGAAAATTTAGCTAAGTATTTAAAAGCTAGGCATATCGCTGTGAAATTTCGCGAGGTAAAGCCAGATGTTGCTGCTTCGCAAGCGACTGAAGAGATAGCCACTTTGGTATCGGTACCGGTATCAGAAATGGTTAAGTTCGCAATTTTGTGGAGTGACAATCAATTAGCAGATCGGTTAGCGAGAGCGGCGGCACGGATTAAATCTGGATCTTCAGATCAAACCGCTCTGCAAAGTACTTTCGTCGCAGCACTTAGCGAGTACGGAATTAACGTTGCGGGATTAAATGCTGTTGATGGCAGTGGCCTATCTCGTGACAATAAGGTTTCGGCCATAACCATTGCTGAAGTACTAATTCAAATTCGAAAGGATCCACTATTTTCACCAATTTATGAAGGTTTGCCAGTTGCCGGTAAAACTGGCACTTTAAAGAAGCGATTCTTAACAACCGCTCCTAATGCAGTCGGATTAGTTCATGCGAAAACTGGTTTTATCAATACGACTGTGAGTTTGGCTGGCTATGTGACCGTTGGCAGTAAAGAGTATGTATTTGCAGTAATCGCGGACAAGTTGGAACCTAAGTGGGTTGCTAGAAACCGAGCACGTGAAACCATTGATTCAATGTTGGGAACTATTGCTCAGTCTGTAAATTCTTAATCCTACTTATTATCAAAAACTTTTATTGCGCCTTTATAACAAGCCACCCAAGTTCTATCATTTATTGGTTCATAAGTAACACCAATTGGATCCGGACAAACTTTCACAGTTTGCAAAACTTTGAAATCACTAGTTCTAATTTTTGAAAGTGTTGCGCTATTGAAATTTACTACAAAGAGCGCTGTTCCATCACTTGAAATATCTAAACTGCGCGTTGCCTTACCAGTAGTTACTGTTTTAACTACCCTATTTAGCGCCAGGTCAAAAGCAACAACTTTTCCCGAAGCGTTCAGGGTTGCATAAATAGTTTTTTGATCAGGTGAAAAAACTAAAGCTCTAGGATTTGATCCAATTGGGAAGGTTTTATCAGCAAAAGTCTTCAAATCAATTTGATGAATCACAGATCCACCCATTTGAGCTACGTATGCGTAAGCGGAATCATTTGAAACCGTAATTCCACGAGGATATGCTCCAATTTGAATCTTCTTAACTACTTTTTGAGAAGCTACTGAAATAACTTGTAGGTCGTAGGAACACCAATGCGAAACCAGAATATATTTATTATCAGGGGTAACTTTGACAACTTTTGGAACTACGCCTACTTCATACGCGGCGTCAATTTTAAAACTTTCTAAATTTATCCGATACAAGAAGCTAGCGTCATATCCAGAATTAGGAGTGCAAACATCATGTCCCTCATGGCTAAAACCCTTGCCATACATTGCATAATTAGTTACGTATAAATATTTTCCATCTGGTGAATAAGCACCTTCAACAGGAGCGCCTTGGTATGTACCGGTATATCCGGTAAAACCTAGATCGGTTAGATTTACGCGGTCAGAAACCGTGGCTTTCAATTCAAAAGTATTTGAATCATAAAAAGTTACTGAATGTTTGTACATCATGTTATGTGCACTCACTAATCCATTTGGTGATGCCAATACAGATTTTGGTTGGATTGAACCAGTAATGGTCTTAATTAAAAACATTTTTTTAGAATCAGAAGTTAAAGAATCCTCTGCAAATGCACTATTGGAAATCAAGAGCAATGAAATAAATAAAAAGGAAAAGTGGCGCAATTTTCGATTGGACATTGCGCCACTTTATCTAATTTATCGTAATTTATAAATTAATCGTCATCGCCCTCGTTATCTTCATATCCAGACTTATGTGCACCTGCATGACCTGGTCGCTTGTGGTTTTCTTCACCATCATCATTGCCACCGCGCGCTCCATTTGGAACTGTCGGTGCTGGAATATTAGGAATTGTTGCTGGATTTGTGACAGTTGGCTGGGGTGAACTTGGATCTACTGTTAATGGCAGTACTTGATCTTGCGAATTTGAATTTGTAGCAACTAGCGATGCGGAAGTTGTTTCTGCATCTGAAGGAGATTTAGATAGACCAAAAGCAGTTGCTGAAAGTGCTATCGCAATAATTGCCAAAATTGGTGCGACTCGGTTTTTCTTAACTGGATTAACTGAAGCTCTATTCTCGATAGCAGAGTCGGCGGTATGTGCGAACCATTCTGGTTTTTCATGCGGTTGATTTATCATGCGGGAAAAGTATCTGGCTATTCTGAGAATAAACAGTGAGCAATAGTTAAGTTACCTGAGTAAATCTGGCCAATCTAAGCGTCAGGGTGGGTAAGGTGACGGATTGTGAAGGAAAAAGGAATCGCCCCATATATCGCGCTGATGAAGTTACGCGTGGTTGAACTTTTATTGGTCACAACGCTACCTTCACTATTTCTTGCCGCAAACGGTGCACCACCTTTGGGGATTTCAATCGCAACACTCATTGGCGGAACTTTGGCTGCCGGTGCCGCAAATGCGTTTAATCAAGTAATAGAAAGTGATTTAGATAAATTAATGGGGCGGACATCTAAACGCCCATTAGCAAGCGGGCAAATTACTGAAGCACAAGCGCTCTATTTCGCATTCGGAATCACCATAATCTCATTAGCGATAATGGCTATTTGGACGACTCCACTCGCTACTGGTTTAACGGTCGCGGCAATAACTTTTTATGTTTTTATTTACACAATTGGTTTGAAGCGTAGAACCTCACAGAACATCGTTTGGGGTGGAATTGCTGGTTGTTTTCCAGTTGTAATTGGATGGTCAGCAATAACAGGCAATCTCTCCGATACGTCAATCTGGTTTTTCTTATTAATATTCTTTTGGACACCACCGCATTTTTGGGCGCTAGCCATTAAATATAGAGAGGATTACGCAAAAGCTGGGATTCCAATGTTACCTGTTGTAGCGCCGATGAAGAATGTTGCCACCCAAATGTGGTTTCACACCGTGGCTATGATAATTACTTCATATTTTGTGGTCACTACTGCAGGTTTGCCAAATTGGATTTTAATTCTAACCAGTATTTTAGGTTTAGGATTTATCTATTTGATGACTAAATTAAATGGAGATAATGCTGCAATTGAAAAAGCGGCAGTTGGGATATTTCACGGATCAATTACATATCTCAGCGTATTCTCAGTGTTATTAGTAATTGGCTCATTAGTTATATAAGATGCAGTTATGTCCGAGTTAGCGATTTCAGTTGAGGATCTAACTAAGAATTACGGCGATCGAGTTGCGGTATCTCACGTTACTTTTGACGTCCCCTACGGAACAATTTGTGGGTTTGTTGGCCCAAATGGTTCCGGTAAAACTACAACAATTCGAATGATGCTTGGCTTAGTTCGTACAACTGGTGGTACTGGAAAAATATTAGGTGAGTCGATTACTCATCCAGAAAAATATTTGCCAAAAGTCGGTGCAATGATTGAAGGACCAGCTTTTTATCCAGCGCTCTCTGGAAAAGAAAATTTGAATGTACTTGCTTCTCTTGGAGGTTTTTCTAAGGAACGAGTAAAACCTCTATTAGAGAAAGTTGGTTTAGGGGATCGCGGAAACTCCAAATTTAAGACTTATTCCCTAGGAATGAAGCAACGCCTTGGAATCGCCGCAGCATTATTGCCCAATCCTAAATTATTAGTCCTTGATGAACCCACAAATGGATTAGATCCAGCCGGTATCCAAGAAGTCCGTGAATTAATAAAAAATCTTGCCAGCGATGGCACAACAGTTTTTGTCTCTTCTCATTTACTTAGCGAAATCGAAATGATTAGCGAATATTTAGTAATGCTTCGCGAAGGTAAAGTAATTTTCTATGGAAAAACAAATGAGTTATTGGCACGCCAACAACCAGTAATAGTGGCTAAAGGTAAGAAAATTGCTGATTTAAAGAAATTATTGAAAATTGCAAAAGATTCAGGGCATCAAGCCAGCATTATTGACGGATCAGTTCATGTGATTTCAGATAGTTCGTTCGCTGCGGATTTCAATGAGCTTGCCTTTGATGCCGGAATAACACTCGCATCATTAAGCTCGGTATTGCCGACGCTAGAAGAAACATTCTTCGAAATGACAGGTGAGTGATATGTGGCATGTAGCTTTCTCAGAACTCCGCAAATTACGCAGACCATCGCTCTTCCTTGGAACTATGGGTGCTGTCATATTTTTTAGTGGGCTTTTTTCATCATTGCTATTTTTACTAATTGATTCACCGCAGGGAAATGCAGACCGAGGTCGGATGGTTAGCCGTGAAATTCTTGCCCTGCCTAGCGGAGGCGTACAAGGGTTTGCCAGCGTTGGAACTTTTTTAGGGATCATTGCGCTCTGTGTTTTTGCGGCGCAGACTGCGCAGGAATATACCTATGGAACTTTACGCAATTTATTGGTGCGTCAACCGTCACGAATGAAAATTTTGTTGGGCAAGCTAGCTGCAATGAAAGTCTTTGCAATAATCATGGTAGTTCTTTCCGCTGTAATTAGTGTTTCGGCTTCGTTTTTGCTCGCCCCGCGCGCAAAAGTTTCAACCGACCTTTGGTTTAGCGCAGATGGAAAACGAGCACTTCTTGAAACTTTTATAAATGTAATTATTTCTGTGATTGGTTTTGGAATTATTGGAATGACCTTAGGGCTTCTACTCCGTTCACCAATTAGCGCAATTTCAATAGGGGTGCTTTGGCTTTTGATTGTCGAGAATCTATTAGTCGCAGTGAAGTCAAGCACTGAAAAATGGATGCCCGGCTCAAATCTGGCTGCAATTGCAGAAGGTGGCACTTCTACTTTGGGATATAAACATGCATTGGCAGTTGGTGCAGCTTATGTATTAGTAGGTGCGATATGTGCTGCTGGATTATTCAAGCGGAGAGATGTTTCAAACTAGACACGAGCTCTGAATTGCGTGATTTCCTAAATAAATGTGAAGCGCTGATTTATTCTTAAGCCAGTGAATACCCCACCCGAACTTCCCTAGGGGGATTTTGTGAAAAGTCATATGAGCGGTCGTGACCGCGCGGTTGCGTTCGGACTCTCAATTCTTTTGGCAACTTCTACTACCGCCGCATTCGCTGCTACACCTAAACCAACTCTTGCTGAAATCGCTGCGGCAAAGAAAGCAGAAGCCGCAAAAAAGGCGGCCGCCGATAAAGCGGCCGCAATATTGGATAAAGCCAATAAGACGCTTAGGCAATTGAGTGCAATCGCCACCGCCGCACAAGCAAAATATGTAAAAGCGCAAAACGAACTCGCGGTGGCAACAAAAATTGCCAATATCGCTGCCGAACATTCACGGTTGGCATCACTTGCAGTTGATTCAGCTCATCGTGCAATCGGCAAGTTAGCGGCGAATGCTTACATCATGGGCAGCGGTTTTACTGACTTAGATTCATTATTACATGCTGATGGACCACAAGATTTAATGGATCGGTTATCTGCGTTAGATACTCTAGGAGCGAACAATTCAACAGCGTTAAAGCGGTACAAAGCCGCAGAGGCTGTAGCTCGCGCTGCCAAGAAAGAAGCGGATGATGCAAAAGCTGCTCAATTAGTGGCAACCGCAAAAGTTGCGGCAGCAAAGAAAGTTGCAGACGACGCCCGTGCTGAACAACAAAAAGAAGTTAATAAACTGCAAGCAGTGCAAGATAAATTATTAAAAGACTTAGCATCAGCAAAAAAAGTTCGAGTAACTTTAGAACAGCAACGTCAACTGGCTTTATTAGAAGAAGCAAATGCCACCCAAGCTGAACAAACTATTAATCAATCCAAAGTTTGGCCAGATATTGGGTTCCCTTCAAGAGCTATTGTTAGATCTACTGAAGCTCAGCGATTAAAAGCGGTAGAGTTTGCAAAGAAACAAGTACAAGCACGAAAGCATTATATCTGGGGAACTGAAGGACCG